>NZ_JADIKJ010000013.1:0-141732 GCF_044904675.1 Dyella jejuensis
GTAAGTGTCAGCGATGCATTATTGGCATCGATCGTGTTGTCGGTCGCGGTGATCTGGTCGCCATTGTTGGCAGCGACAGCATTCCCGCTACCCACCAAGTCCAGGCTCGAACCGGCATCCAGCGTGATACCCGCATCGCCGTTGGCGTTGATCGTATCCAGATAGTTGCTACCGCCATCGTTGCTGATCTGGATCGTGTCGCCCGCGCTGGCATTGATCGTGTCGTTGCCGTCGCCGGCACTGTCGATCAAAGTCGCACCGCCATCCATATCGATCGCGTCGTTACTGCTCGTTACCGTGCCCTTGCTATTGGCATCGATCTCCAGTGCATTGCCGCTGCCGTTTAGCGTGCCGCTGCCATTGAAGGCCAGTGAACCGTTGCTCTGCGATATCGTGAAGTTCGTGCCATCGATGGTGTTCTGCACATCACCACTGTCAGTTAGCGACAGCGTGTCACCGCTCGCCGCATCGATCGTGTCGCCGCCCGCCGTCAGTTGATCATTGGCATTCGTGGTGACGATGTCATCGATACCGTCGACGCCAAGGCCTGAGTCACCGGCCGCATCGTTAATAGATCCATCGTTAATAAAATAATAATTATTATTTCCCTGGTTATTCAAATCGTCACTTGCGTTGCATTGCAGCGTGTTACCCGATCCTTGAACTGAGCCACTGACCCCTTCTAAAAAATTAAAACTTGAATTAGACGCAACGACGTTCAAATAACCATCCTGAGAGATACTCACTGATCCGTTATATCCCTGAAGGTTAAATGTTCCATCGGAACTGTAACTGCTAGAGATGTCGCCTGTTAGACCGGCCGATGTCGCCTGCAAGGAAGATACCGAACCTAAAGAGGCCGTATCATTATTGACCAATTGACCGTTATCAATCTGATCAAGCGCATTATATAAATTTTGTTGCCTATTAGCGACAACACTGGGTTGATTAACCGCTTCCGTTGTATTATTTATAAAATTTTGAATATCTTCTAACGAAAAGTTTCCCGTTCCGCTCACCAACTGTAATGTTTGGCCACTAGCCATATTAACCGACTGGCCTTGTAAATACGCAAGCATGCCATTCGCAGGAGCAGTGTAGGGACTTGCCGGGTCTAAGCCGCTAAGTGTGTATTGGTTGTTATAGTCGATCAGCGCCAATTGAAGGTCTTGACTATTTTCGATATCAATACCAACTTGCGGATTTGTCTCAAGTAAGTTACCAACTAAATTAGATATAAAATCCTGGTATTGCGTCAGCATATCATCAGTAAATTGATCTAAAGTAGAGGCGGGTATCGTCTGAAGTTTGCTGTCAAGAGCCGCCAGCTGATCAGCACTCAATCCTCCATTACTACTCAATTCCGAAATATCACTTTGAGTGAAACCGTTTGCCAATAAAAACTGCGAAGCAACGCCATTATTTCCGACATCAAATTGCAAAAGTCCAAAGGAATAAGTACTACTTCCACCAGCGAAACTAAAGACGTTAGCCGAGTTTCCCGACTCAGTGTCCGTAAAGAGCGTGCGCAACTGTTGAATTGACACGGTATTACTGTTATAGCCACTCGTAGCCATGTAATTTCCTTATAAAGTAACTGACAATTTAGACGTCAATATCTAATTTGACGTCGACTAACCACCAAAGCATTTGCGGTTGGTAAACTCAATCAAGTTCAAATCATTCTCTTTATCATTTTCATAATCTTCGAACGAGAAATGCCCAATAAATTTATCGGCGCAAATTATGACATTCCTCCTCCCTTTGTCCGAAATCATTGTGCAATATGCACCATATGTTTGATCACTGTTTGCATAGCCAACTGGTAACGACACCAAACGATGGCATTCAATAAGACGCTTACCACCTTCCTCAGAAAGCTTCTTATTAAAAAAGACCACTTCCTCATTCGGATCTCGGTGAAAAACGACATTTCTTTGTTGACCGTCTATGGCCATAGGTATGGGTCTAGCGTTGACGATCCATTCGACGTTCTTGCGGAGAAGTGCGATTCTTGTTGTATATGCATCCTTTAGACAATTAACGTCTTCACAAGAATCTCTGGCATAAGCTAGCCAATTTCTTTGTTCCTTGATTAATGTGGTTTTGCTTGCCGACGACGCTGACTCCAGTGCCGATTTATAAGCTTTGTTTAAATCGACATCTAACGCACTAAGTTTGGCGTTAGAACATATCAACCGCTCAGCTATCACGGCCGATTTATCGCAGTTAAATCCAGCAGCAAAAACAGCGCTGGAAAAAAGCGCGACGCTCAAGACAAGGAATTTTTTCGAAAACATTTTTAGCTCCTCAAACAATCCGTAGTTTCATTTTTTGTAACTTTCACAGACAGACAATTCATAGATAAATTATTTAGCTTGCGCTTATCAATTAATTATCTTTCATGAAAGCTGCTACTAACACGCTGAATTAGCGGACTGAGCAGATAACTTACAATCCTTCTTCTTCCGGTCTTAACCTCCGCCGTCACCGTCATACCCGCCGACAGATAGATCTTTTTACCCTCAATCATCATGCTGTCTGAGGGCAGCGCAATCTGCGCCGTGAACACCCACTTCTTCTTGTCACTATCGTCCTGCTTGGCGTCGTTGGACACTTGCACCACCGTCCCGTGCAGCACGCCGTAGCGCGTATAGGGAAACGCCTCGACCTTCACTTCCGCAGGCTGTCCTTCTTTGACGAAGCCGATGTCCTGGTTATCGATAGTGGCCTCGACCATTAGCTGGCTGCTTTTTGGCACCACGGTCATGATGGTTTGGGCCGGGCTGACCACGCCGACTACGGTATGGATGGCAAGCTGCTGCACTGTTCCGTCCACTGGGGCGACCAGGTGCATAAGGCGTGTGTGATCGCGTGCTTTGGCCAGATCGCTTGCCGACGACGCTGCCTTGGTCTCGTCGTCCTGGATTTTTTCCAGCCAGGTGCGGCGCGTCTGCGCGACATAGGCATCGCGTTTGCGTTTGCTTGAATCCAGCGTGGCTTGTGTCTCCAGGAGCTTGGCTTTCTGCTCCGCGAGATCCTGCTTCATCTGGATAACCGCTTGCTGCTCGTTGTAATAGTCGTGAAGGCCCACGTAGCCTGGCACGATCAGCTTTGCGTAGTCGGCTTCCTTGGTTTCCTCGATGGGCAGCGTGCCTTGCAGCTTGGCAATTTCCGCCCGCGTCTCGCCTAGCGTCGCTGTCGCCTGGTCGATTTCCGCGTCCATTTCTTGCACGCTGCTCAGGTATTCGGCGTATTCACCGGCGAGTACGTGACGCTGGGTCGCTAGATCATCCGCACTCCGATCGGGAGAGGGCAGCAATACGGGCTGCCTGTGGTTGTCGATTGCTGCGAGCAATGCGTGTCCGCGCGTCGCTTCATCGCGCGCCTCGGCCAGCGCCGACTGCGCTTCGCTTGCGTTGCTCTTGGCATCGGTAGCATCGAGATCGACCAATGCATCACCCTTTTTGACGACCTGCCCGTCTGCGACATAGATGGCCGTTACCACCGCGGTATCTTGCGACTGGATGGTTTTGACTTCGCCGTTGGGCGCGATTTTGCCCTGGGCGGTGGCCATTACGTCGACCTTGCCAAAGCTCGCCCATAGCAGCGCGAAGACCAGCAATGAGACGATAACTCCCATGGCCCAGCGCGGCGCCGGGTGAATGGGTGTATCGCGCAGGGCCAGAGCTGCTGGCTGAAATTCTGTTTCATGCCGCAGCCGCGCGGGCGTGTCGAGCGCAAGGCGCATGCCCCAGGCAGCCCGGAACACTTGCCCATAGCGAGTGGTAAGGTCACGGGTCGCCAACCATCTCATTTTCAGCGTGCTCATGTCTGTTGCAACCGATGCAGGCGGGCGTAGTGACCCGCCTGGATTTGCAGCAACTCGCCGTGGCCGCCTTCCTCCACGATGTTGCCGCGTTCCATGACGACGATGCGGTCGGCATCGCGAACGGCCGATAGCCTGTGCGCGATGATGATCACGGTGCGTCCCTGGCAGATGGCGCGCATATTGTTTTGAATGATGCGTTCGGATTCGTAATCGAGGGCACTGGTGGCTTCGTCGAAGATCAGGATGCGTGGGTTGTTGATCAGCGCGCGCGCGATGGCCACACGCTGCCGCTGCCCGCCGGACAAAGTCGAGCCGTGTTCGCCGACCATGGTGTCGTAGCCTTCGGGCAGTTCGAGGATGAAGTCGTGCGCGCCGGCCAATTTGGCTGCGGCGACAACATTTTCCAGTGGCGCGCCCGGATCTGTGAGCGCGATGTTTTCGCGCAACGATCGGTTGAACAGGATGTTCTCCTGCAGCACCACGCCAATCTGGCGCCGCAGCGAGGAGACATCGACCATCGCCAGGTCCATGCCATCCACGAGTACCCGACCGCGTTCTGGCACGTACAGGCGTTGAATCAGCTTGGTGAGGGTGCTCTTGCCCGACCCGGAGCGCCCGACGATGCCGATCACTTCGCCGGCATTGATTTTCAGGTTCACGCCATGCAGGACTTCGGGTGTATCCGGGCGATAACGGAAGGTCACCGCATCGAGTTCGATGCGTCCTTCTAGCCTGGGCATCGTACTGCGACTGCCGCTGGTGGCTTCCCCCGGCGCATTGAGAATGTCGCCCAGACGCTGCATGGAAATGCCGGTCTGCTGAAAATCGGTCCATAGCTGGGCGATGCGCATGATGGGTTGCGCGACGCGCCCCGCCAGCATGTTGAATGCAATCAGCTGGCCGACGGTCATATCCCCATCGATGACCAGTCGCGCACCGATCCAGATTGTCGCGACCGTGACCATCTTGCCGACAAAGTTGACGCCTTCACGCGCCACCGTACCGAGCGCAACGGTGCGGAAACCGGCTTCGACGTAACCGGCCAACTGGTTGTCCCAGCGCCGCATGGTCTGCGGCTCAACGGCCATGGCCTTGACCGTGTCGATACCGCTGATGGTTTCCACCAGAAAGGACTGGTTATCGGCGCCGCGATTGAATTTCTCGCGCAACCGTGCACGCAGCGCTGGCGTCAGCGTTACGGAAAGCAGCACATAGACTGGCAGCGATGCCACCACGGCCAGCGTCAGCCAGCCGCTGTAAAACAACATTACGCCGATGAATACAAACGAGAACAGCACGTCCATCACCAGTGTGATGGCGTTACCGGTCAAGAAACTGCGGATGTTTTCCAGTTCACGAACGCGCGCCACGGAGTCGCCTACTCGCCGCGAGCGAAAGTAGGTAAGCGGCAAGGACAATAAATGGCGGAAAAGCCTTGCGCCCAGTTCAACGTCGATGCGACTGGTGGTGTGCGCAAATACATAAGTACGCAAGCCGCTGAGCAAGGACTCGAAGATCGAACAGAACAATAATCCGATCGAGATGACGTCGAGCGTGGTGAGGCCGCGATGAACCAGCACCTTGTCCATCACCACCTGGAAAAATAATGGTGTGGCGAGGCCTATCAACTGCAGGAAAAATGAAACGACGAGGATTTCACCCAGAAGTTTGCGGTATTTGACCACTGCCGGAATGAACCAGCTAAAGTCGAACCGCGTCAGTTCGCCTGCGATCGATGCACGCGACGTAAACAGCATCACCTTGCCCGACCACCGCCGCGCAACCTCATCGTGCGAAAGCAGCTGGGGACTGCCGTGCCGTGGATCCTGGATGAGTACTTTCTTTTCGTTGGCGCGCGCTATCACATACATCGTGCCATCAGGATCGACGGCCAGCGCGGGTAACGCCAGATGATCGAGGCGGCTTAACTTCGCATCCACCAGCTTGGTCTTGAAACCCAGCCTGGCCGAAGCATGGCGAATGAGATCGGTGTCGAAAGGACGACCCGGTTCGCCAAACTCATGAAGAACCTGCGCGGGATCGACGGGAATACCGTGAATGCGCGCGATAATGACCAGACACGCAAGCCCCGTGTCGGACGCCTCGGCTCCTGTCGCCGCCGCGTGTATTTCCAGCGCCATATAACATCCCTGACATACAAGACAGCCACATCAAAGAGCGACTGAGCTATTCCTTTAGCTGCATATAAAGGTTGGCTGGTGCTCCCCCTGAACAAATGCTCCGTCAAGCATTACTCGTCGTCAACGAGCAAGATTTTGCGCTTTAAGAATTTTCGAATTGCGCGCTCGCCATTACGCAGGCAGCGGAGAGGGCAGTCTATGACCGACGGGGCAAAAGCCGTCCGCAAGCCATACAGAAGCGCCCGTTCGGTGATGCAGACGCTTTCTGTGTTCACTGCAGGCCAGCCGTGGCCGGCGCGGTAATCCAGTGGTCGGCAAGCAGGAAAGCAAACAACGCCATCAGGTAGACGATGGAGTATTTGAAGGTCCGCATCGCGAAGTATTCGTCCGGCGGGTTCATCATGCGGAAAGCGTAGTAGAGGAAGCCGGCGCCAAGCACCGCCGCACCACCGAAGTAGATCAGGCCGCTGTGGCCGGTGATGGTCGGTAGCAGGCTGACGATGACCAGCAGGATGGTGTAGAGCAGGATGTTCCAGCGGGTGTAGCGCACGCCGTGGGTGACCGGCAGCATCGGGATTTCCGCGCGGGCGTAGTCGTCGCGGCGAAAGATGGCGAGCGCCCAGAAATGCGGCGGGGTCCAGACGAAGATGATCAGGCATAACTGTAATGCGAACGGATGCAATGCGTCCGTCACGGCTGTCCAGCCCAATACCGGCGGGATCGCTCCGGCCAGGCCGCCGATCACGATGTTCTGCGGCGTCGCGCGTTTCAGGTAAGCGGTGTAGACCAGCGCATAGCCGATCAAGCCGCCGAAGGTGAGCCACGCGGTGAGCCCGTTCACCAGCAGCGCCAGCACCAGCATCGAGACGATGCCGAGCATGATCGCGAACACCAGCACTTGTCGCGGCCTGAGCGTGCCGGTCGCCAGCGGACGACGCGCCGTGCGCGCCATCAATTTATCGATGCGCTCATCGATCAGGTGATTGAACGCGGCGGCGGAGCCGGATGCCATCCAGATGCCGAGCGTGCCGAAGACCAGTGCGCGCCATGGCGGGATACCGGGCACGGCCAGAAACATGCCGATCACGGCGCAGAACACCAGCAGGGCTACGACCCGCGGCTTGGTCAGCTGCAGGTATTCGCGGACCAGGCTCATGCGATGGTTTCCATGGATGCGGACTGCCACGGTTGCAAGCGCGCGAAATTCGCCAGCAGCGTAAACAGCAGCAGCGCCGCACCGCCGTTGTGCAGCGTGGCGACCGGCAGCGGCAAACCGAAATGCACGTTGCTGATGCCCAGCACTACCTGGATGACCAATACCACGCCAACCGCCACGCCACCCAGGCGGAAACCGTTGCGTGCCAGCCGATGCGATAGCCACGCGAGGTAGCAGAACACCACCAGCGCACCGAGGCGATGCGTTATCTGGATCGCACTGCGCGCGGCCATGTCCAGAATGCCGCCTTCGTAGTTCACGCCGATCTCGCGCCACAGCACGAAACCCTGGTGGAAATCGGTGGGCGGCGCCCATTGCCCGAGGCAGGTCGGAAAGTCGGTGCCGCAGGCCAACGCCGCGTAGTTGGCCGAGGTCCATCCGCCGAGCGCGATCTGGCAGGCGAGCAGCACCACGCCGATCACCACTGCCCTGCGCAAGGTTGCGTAATGGTTATCTGGTGCACCGATGCCGTGGTAACGCAGCGCGGCATAGGCAAGCAGCCCGAAGGTAGTCATGCCGCCGAGCAGATGCCCCATCACCACGATGGGTTTGAGCAGCAAGGTCACCGTCCACATGCCCAGCATCGCCTGGAAAATAATCACCGCCAGCGCCAGCACGCTCATCTTGAACGCGGCGCGCTCGCGCAGCCATATTGCACCCGCGGTCGGCAGCAGGATGGCGAGCAAGGCGAACCCGGACGACCATTCGCGTTCGCCATGCAGGTAGAGCGAGATGCCGATTGCCGCAAATGCTGCGCTGAAGACAATGGCTAATAGCGTGATGCGATCACGCCGTGCGGCCAGCAAGGCCAGGATCACCACCAGCACGCCCAGCGTACCGGCAAGCATGCGGTGTACCTGTTCGCGCCACGCCTTGTTCGCTTCGTAAGGCCGATCCGGAAATGCCGCATCGGCCTGCGCCACCGCCTGCGCATGCTGCGGCCAGGTGGCCCTGCCATAGCAGGTGGGCCAGTCCGGGCAGGACAGGCCGGCGTTGGAAAGCCGCACGAAGGCGCCGAACATCACCAGGCCAAAGGCAAAAACCGCCGCCAGCACGGCGAGATAAGGCAGTATTTTTCGGAGTCGCAACGACATCAGCGGATGACCTTCTGCAGATCCTTGCGCAGTCCGCTCGGATCGAAACCGGCAGGATAGCGCGTCAGCGCCGTGCCGTCGGATTCCACCAGCACGGCGCTGACGCTATCGGGGGTGGCCGGGCGATAGGCGGCGAGGCGACGGTCCACATCGGTGCCGAGGGCCCAGTAGTTCTTCATGCCGTTGGTTGCCGCGTCTGCCGGCGGCTGGCCCAGGTAAAGCAGGCGCAGCCGAGGCGCGTTGTTGTTGAGCGTGATCCGCGCGGCAGCCATCTTGGTCAGCACTTCCACGCAATGCGCGGCGCAATCCGGGCCGGCCAGCGCAATCAGGGTGAGCCGTGGCGAGCTATCGCGCCATGGCCAGGGCTGTCCATCGGCAAGCCGTACTTGCAGGTGTTCCTGCGCAAAGTTGCGCTGCGGCAGGATGGGCGCGCCATAGCCCTTGCCGGTGGGCTGCCAGCCGCTGAGGTTGAGCAAGGCCGCCGCGATGATCGGCGCCGCGAATAAGCACACCACCAGCAGGAATTTCAGACGGCTGGCGCGCTGGTTGGGTTGGGTAGTCATGCGTGTCCGGTAAATGGCTGTTCTCCCCGCGGGAGAACATAACTATGGCTGGGATTGGTTCTTCGCACGCGGCTTTTTCCGATGCAGTACCACGAACATCACCACGGCTGCGACGGCGAACGCAAACCACTGGAAAGCATAGGCGCGATGCCTCGCGGGCGGCATCGAGGACAGGTCGAGCGTGTGCACCCGCACATAGATGGCGGCTGGATCCGCATCCAGCGACAGTACCCGCGGATAAAGCGTGGCGTGCAGGTCAGCGGCAACCTGGCCCAGGTCGAGATAGATGGTGGTCTTCGGCCATTGGCTTTGCCGCGCCAGTGCGTTGCCGCCCATTTCCAGGCCGGTACCCGGCGCGGGTTCGTATAGGCCTTGCAGGGTTTGTCCATCGGTTGGCAGCGGCGGCAGTTGCGGCGCCTGGTCCGTGCCGTTGCCAGGCAGGAAGCCCAGGTCGACCAGCAGCCATTTGTTTTGATGGATGGGCTGGAACGGCGCATACACTTCCACCCCACCCAAGGCATCGTGCTTGGGATTGTCCAGCAGGTAGAGGCGATCGGCCAGGTAGCGGCCTTGCACGCGCACACGCGGATAGACGTCTTCGGGCGGGTTGGCGGTCACGGCGGCGAAGTCGCGCGGCGGCGCGCTGGCCGCTGCGGCATACCGTCGCAGAAGTTCGTCCTTGTCATCGGCGCGGTGCAGTTGCCAGATGCCAAGACGCACAAAAACAAGCACGCCGGCCAGCGTAAGCAACACCGACCACCATGCCGGCCGCCGCATCCCGCTCACGCGGCGGCTCCGCGATGGATGGCTATACTGGCGTTGTCGGCTTCGAACCTGCTCAGGTCAATCACGTGGAAACCATCTACAAAATCGCGCTGGTGATCATGTTCCTGGTGGTGGTGTTCAACCTTGGCCAGGCCCTGTATTTCATGATGACGGACAAGGATGGCAGCAAGCGCACGGTATGGGCGCTGACCCGGCGCATCGGCCTGTCCCTGGTGCTGATCGCGATGGTCATCGTCGGCATCAGGATGGGGTGGATCCACCCGCATGGGGTGGGGCAATGATTGTAGCGGGGCGCCCTGCAATGGCGCTTGGTTGCGACGTTTAGCGCAGCGTAGCTTTCTCTTTTTTCATCTGAGGAGAGAGACAAAAAATCCGCTCTGTCTTGAACAAGACGGACGACGCTCTTGGTCACCCATCCAGGCAAGCCCCGGCCCTCACCCCGGCCCTTTCCCCGAAGGGGAGAGGGAGGAACGCAAAAAGCCCGCCTTTTTGGCGGGCTTTTTGTCGGGTGCGGCATCGTCTTTAGAGAATGTAGACGAACATGAAAAGCCCGAGCCATACCACGTCCACGAAATGCCAGTACCAGGCCACGGCTTCGAAGCCGAAGTGGTGATCCTTGGTGAAATGCCCGGCCAGCACGCGCAGCCAGATGATCGCCAGCATGATCGTACCAAGCGTCACGTGCAGGCCGTGGAAGCCGGTAAGCATGAAGAACGTGCAACCGTACACGCCCGAACCCAGCGTGAGGTTGAGCTCCCGGTAGGCCTCGATGTACTCGCGCGACTGGCAGAGCAGGAAGGTGGCGCCCAGCAGCACGGTGAAACCGAGGAACCACAGTACCTTGCCGCGGTGACCGGCTTTCAGCGCATGGTGGGCAATGGTCACCGTCACGCTGGAGCTGAGCAGGATCAACGTATTCAACAGCGGCAGGCCCCACGGCACCACTGTCTCGAAGGCACCGCCAACGTGCGCCGGTCCGTTGCCGCCGCCGGCGCCCCACGAAGCGGCGTAATCGTTCCACAGGAACTGATGGGTCAGCACGCCATGGCCATAGCCACCCAGCCACGGCACCGAGAACATGCGGACGTAGAACAGCGCGCCGAAGAACGCGCCGAAGAACATCACCTCGGAAAAAATGAACCACATCATGCCCATGCGGAACGAGCGGTCGACCTGGTTGTTGTAGCGGCCGGCCATCGATTCATGGATCACCGAGCGGAACCAGCCGAAGAACATGCCGAGGATGCCGACGAAGCCGATGATCAGCAGCGTCTTGCCGAAGCCGCTTTCACCCGGCTCGGCATTGAGCCAGTGCGCCGCGCCGAACACGGTGAGGAACATGACCACGGCGGCCACGATCGGCCACTGGCTCTTGCTCGGTACGTAATAAATGTCGTGCTGCTGACCCATGGTGTCGTTCCCGTAGATGTTCCTGGTGACCTACGCCCCCGCTTTCGCGGGGTTTACTGCATGAGCGAATCGATGGCTTGCTGGTGAATCTGCGGATGATGCTGCAGCCACAGCATCTGCGCGATCGAGAACACGAACACGGCGACGGCAACTGCGCCGATCACCAGCGCGGTGCGCCGCGCACGACGCAAGCGCCGCGCCTGTCCCGCCTCGAGCGGCTGATGATCCAGCTTCAAGCGTTCAATCCTCGACATGGCCATGCGCGAGTTCCTCGTCGTGGATTACCGGAGCGATCGCGAAGGTGTGGTGCGGCGCCGGCGACGGCACGGTCCACTCCAGGCCCCGGGCGCCTTCCCACACGCGATCGGTGGCTTTCTTCCTGGAGAACCACACGCAGTGGATGATGACGCCAAGGAAGATCAGCTGCGAGGCACCGAACAGGAAGCCACCGATCGAGCTGATCATGTTGAAGTTGGCGAAGGCCACGTTGTAGTCCGGGATGCGGCGCGGCATGCCGGCCAGCCCGAGGAAATGCTGCGGGAAGAACAGCACGTTCACCCACACCACCGAGTTCCAGAAATGCATCTTGCCCCAGAACTCGCTGTACATGTGCCCGGTCCACTTCGGGATCCAGTAATACGTGGCGGCGATGATGGCGAAGATCGCACCGGTCACCAGCACGTAGTGGAAATGCGCCACCACGAAGTAGGTATCGTGATACTGGAAGTCCGCCGGCACCAGCGCCAGCATCAGGCCGGAGAAGCCGCCGATGGTGAACAGGATGACGAAGGCCACGGCGAACAGCATCGGCGTTTCGAAGGTCATCGAGCCGCCCCACATGGTGGCGACCCAGTTGAACACCTTCACGCCGGTCGGCACCGCGATCAGCATGGTGGCGTACATGAAGAAGATTTCAGCGCCCAGCGGCAAGCCCACCGCGAACATGTGGTGCGCCCACACGATGAACGAGAGGAAGGCAATCGACGCGATCGCGAACACCATCGCCTTGTAGCCGAAGATCGGCTTGCGCGAGAAGGTCGGGATGATCTCCGAGATGATCCCGAACGCCGGCAGGATCATGATGTACACCTCGGGATGACCGAAGAACCAGAACACGTGCTGGAACAGTATCGGATCACCGCCACCGGCGGCATCGAAGAAGTGCGTGTTGAAGTACTTGTCGGTGAGCAGCATGGTCACCGCGCCGGCCAGCACCGGCATCACCGCGATCAGCAGGAACGCCGTGATCAGCCAGCTCCACACGAACACCGGCATCTTCAGCAGGTCCATGCCCGGCGCGCGCATGTTGAGGATGGTCGCGATGATGTTGATCGCGCCCATGATCGAGCTGATGCCCATCAAGTGCACCGCGAACACCACATAGGCGAGCGAAGCACTTTGCAGCGACAGCGGCGGATACATGGTCCAGCCGCCGGCGGGGCCGCCGCCCGGCAGGAACAGCGTGGACAGCAGCAGCGCGAAGGCGAACGGCAGGATCCAGAACGACAGGTTGTTCATGCGCGGCAGCGCCATGTCCGGCGCGCCGACCATCAACGGGATCATCCAGTTGCCGAGGCCCACGAAGGCCGGCATTACCGCGCCGAAGATCATCACCAGCGCATGCATGGTGGTCATCTCGTTGAAGAAATACGGCTGCACCAGCTGCATGCCGGGCTTGAACAGCTCGGCGCGGATCACCATGGCGAAGCTGCCGCCGATGAAGAACATCAGCAGCGAGAACACCAGGTACAGCGTACCGATGTCCTTGTGGTTGGTGGACATCACCCAGCGCTGAAAGAAGTTCAGGTGCTCGTGGTGTTCGTCGTGATGCTCATCGTGGTGGTCGTGGGCGGCTGCTTGGGCCATAACCTTGAACCTCTACCGTATGAATGCGTTGTCGTGAACTGCGTAAGCAGCCTGAAAGATCAACCCTGGGCCGCGTGCGGCGGCGCGACCTGTGCCGTCGCCTGCGCGGGTGCCGGGGTCGTGGCGGCCGGCGCCGGCGCGGCAGGCTTCTGCTGGTCGGCCAGCCACTTGGCGAAGTCCGCCTTCGATACCGCCTTGACCACGATCGGCATGAAGCCATGATCCTGGCCGCACAATTCCGCGCACTGCCCGCGATAGACGCCGGGCTGCTCGATGTTGGTCCAGGCGGCGTTGATCACGCCCGGGATCGCGTCCATCTTCCAGCCCAGCGCGGGTACGAACCAGGAGTGGATCACGTCGTCGGCGGTGATCACGAAGCGGATCTTGGTATCGACCGGCACCACCAGCGGGTGATCGACGTTCAGCAGATACGTGTTCTCGTCGCCCACCTTGACCGCATACGGATCGAGGCCGGAATTGAGCTGGCGGGTGGCGTTGCTCTGGTCGTCCAGCTTGGACATGAAGCCGACGTGGCTGATCGGCTTGCCTTGGTAATCGACGTAGTCGTAGCGCCATTTCCACTGGTAGCCGGTGACTTTCACCGTCATCTGCGCGCCGGTGGTATCGGCGAACTGGCGCAGGCCGTTGGTCGCCAGCCAGGCCAGCGAAATCAGGATGATGATCGGGATGGCGGTCCAGATGATCTCGATGGTGGTGTTGTGCGACCACTTCTCCGCCACCGCGCCGCGCGACTTGCGGAAGCGGAACATGGCGATGAACATCGCGCCGAACACCAGGATGCCGATGACCACGCAGACGCCGAGCGCCACGTTGTTCAGCAGGTACGGCACATTCGAATACGTTGTCACGCCGGGCGTGAGATTGAGCTGCCCGGGCTGCGGATTTGCCTGTACGGTGCCGCCGGACAAACCCAGGGCTGCCAACGCCAGCGCCCCCATCCCCTGCCTAACGCCCCTGAACCTGATGCCGTGCTTCCCGATGCCGCCAGCTGTCATGTTTGCACCTTTGTTGAACCTACCTGCGCGGCTGGGATTGAACATCGGCCAGCAGCACCTTGAGTTTCCGGAACAGCGCGGTGCGTTCCTCTTCGGCGAGGAAAGCCCCGACCTCCAGCTTGCGTCCGTGCGACGACAACAACAATCGGTAACGCCCCTCCCCTGATTCCAGCAGCACGCGCACCCAGTAGGGCTGGAATCGCGTGCAGCGGCAACCCGGCAGGGTTTGCACCTCCAGCGACTCGGCGTCGAGGGTGATGCGTTCGCTGCGGTCGCCGGCCCGCCAGGCCACGCTCAATGCGATAGCCACCGCGGAAGCCTCGATCAGGGCGAACAGCGGAGCGAACACATCGCCCTGCCACGCTCCCAGACCTGCCGTTATCAACGCCAGGGCAGCCAACACCAGGATCAGCCGACGCAGGCCGCGCCGGCTGAGTACGCGATTGGGCCGAAGCCACAACACATACGGCAGGCCGCCGAGGGCTGGTCGAAGCACGATCATGAAAGTCCGGCGTGCCTGGAACGTTCCCGATCATAGGCCGCGATGCAGCGACGGGCAAGGACGGGTGCAGCGCGCAAGCTACGCTTGCACGCGCGGCATATGCGATCAAAACAAGCCATTCGGGCGAGGGATACAGGGTGCTGCGCGCGTTCGTGCCGCAGCGCGGATACGTCACACGCCGGAGCGCTGCGGTTGCCACAGGTTGCTACAAATTGTCGCGGTCTGGCGCGAGGGCTTTTCGAGGACCCCGATTCGCAGCGGCCGATGCCATCGACCCGGCGGATGCGCTCGTACCTCACCCCACCGTACAATCGTGCGTTCCCCTACCGTCCCAGCAGCCGCACGCCATCGTGACCCAACCCATCCTTACCCCCGAACTGCCGACCGGTACCGAGCCGGCTCGTGCGCGCATCACCGCCGCCTGGCTGCGCGACGAAACCGAAGCGGTCAACGACCTGCTGGCCCAGGCCACGCTGCCGCCGGTCGAGCGCGAAAAGGTGATCGACCTGGCGGCCGACCTGGTCACCCGCGTGCGCGCCCGCGCCAAAGACCAGAGCGCGGTGGAATCGTTCATGCGCCAGTACGATCTTTCCAGCGAGGAAGGCGTGCTGCTGATGTGCGTGGCCGAGGCGCTGCTGCGCATCCCGGACAAGGCCACCGCCGACAAGCTGATCCGCGACAAGCTGGGCGACGCCAACTGGAAAAAGCACTTGGGCCAGAGCGAGTCGCTGTTCGTCAATGCCTCCACCTGGGGATTGATGCTCACCGGCAAGCTGGTCAATCTCACCGAAGACACCCGCCACGATTTTGCCGGCGCGCTGCGCCGCCTGGTCGGCCGCGCGGGAGAGCCGGCGATCCGCCTGGCCGTGCGCCAGGCCATGCGCATCATGGGCCACCAGTTCGTGATGGGCCGCACGATCAACGAAGCATTGGATCGCTGCGCGAAGGGCGAGTACGCGGCCTATCGCTATTCCTACGACATGCTCGGCGAATCGGCGCTCACCCACGACACCGCCGAGCGCTACCAGCAGGATTACCGCAATGCGATCGGCGCCATCGGTGCGCGCGGTCCGTTCGCCAATCACACGGACGCGCCGTCGATCTCGGTGAAGCTGTCCGCGCTGCATCCGCGTTACGAAGTGATGAACCGCGCGCGCGCGCGCCGCGATCTCACCGCCAAGCTGCTGGAGCTCTCGCAGCTGGCGATGAAGCAAGGCATCGCGCTGTCGGTGGATGCCGAAGAAGCCGATCGCCTGGAACTGTCGCTGGACATCATCGGCGAGGTGTTCGCGCATCCGTCGCTGCAAGGCTGGAATGGCCTGGGGATCGTGATCCAGGCGTATTCCAAGCGCACCCCGTTCGTGATCGACTGGCTGATCGAAACCGCTCGCGCCAGCGGCCGCCGCTGGTACGTGCGCCTGGTGAAAGGCGCGTACTGGGATGCCGAGATCAAGCGTGCGCAGGAACTGGGCCTGGCCGGTTATCCGCTGTATACGCGCAAGCCGAACACCGATGTGTCCTACCTCGCCTGCGCGCGCAAACTGTTCGACGCGGGCAGCGACCTGATCTATCCGCAGTTCGCCACCCACAATGCGCATACCATCGCGGCCGTGCACCACATCGCGCATGGGCGTCCGTTTGAATTCCAGCGCCTGCACGGCATGGGCACGGACCTGTATGCCGAAGTGATCGGCAAGCAGAACCTCAATGTGCCGTGCCGCGTGTACGCGCCGGTGGGCACGCATGAAGACCTGCTTCCCTACCTGGTGCGGCGCTTGCTCGAGAACGGCGCCAACACCAGCTTCGTCAATCGCGTGGTCGACGAAAGCTTGCCGGTGCGCGACCTGGTTGCCGATCCGTGCGAAACGGTGCGCCGCTTCGCGGCCCAGAATCAATCAAATCTGTCGCATCCGCGCATTCCGCTGCCGGTCAATCTGTTCGGTGACAAGGCTGCGCTTGCGCAGCATTCCAATTGGGTCTCCAGGAAGAATTCCATGGGCGTCAACTTCTCCAACGATAATGAATTGAAAGCCCTCGCCGAGGCGATCAACGCGAAGTCCGGCGCGTGGAACGCCACGCCGCTGGTACCGGGCGCACAAGGCAGCGGCCCAACCGTGCCGGTCACCAATCCGGCGGATCGTCGCGACCAGGTTGGCAGCTACCTCAGCGCCGATGCCGCGCTGGTCGACAAGGCGCTGGCCAACGGCGTAGCCGCCCAGCCGAACTGGGATCGCCTGCCCGCCGCCAGCCGCGCCGCGATCCTGGAACACGCCGCCGATCAGCTCGAAGCCCGGCGCGGTGAATTCACCGCGCTATGCGTGCGCGAAGCCGGCAAGAGCCTGCCCGATGCGATTGCCGAAATCCGCGAGGCCGCCGACTTCCTGCGCTACTACGCCGCCATGGCGCGCCGCCTGTTCGGCCATCCGGAACAACTGCCCGGCCCGACTGGCGAAAGCAATCAATTGTTCTTGAACGGCCGCGGCGTGTTCGTCTGCATCAGCCCATGGAATTTCCCGCTGGCAATTTTTCTCGGCCAGGTTTCCGCGGCCCTCGCCGCCGGCAACAGCGTGATCGCCAAGCCGGCCGAGCAGACCAGCCTGATCGGCTACGTCGCGGTGAAGTTGCTGCATGACGCCGGCGTACCGGCGGACGTGCTGCAATACCTGCCGGGCGACGGCGCGGTAGTCGGCGCCGCCCTCACCAAGGATCCGCGCGTGGCCGGCGTGGCCTTCACCGGCTCCACGGAAACCGCCTGGGCGATCAACCGCGCGCTCGCCGCACGCCATGCACCGATCGCCGCGCTGATCGCCGAAACCGGCGGCCAGAACGCCATGATCGCCGATTCCTCCGCGCTGCCCGAGCAAATCGTCAAGGACGTGATCGCCTCGGCTTTCCAGTCCGCCGGCCAGCGCTGTTCCGCCGCGCGCGTGCTGTTCGTGCAGGAAGACATCGCCGACAAAGTCATCGGCATGCTTGCCGGCGCGATGGCGGAATTGAAGGTGGGCGATCCGGGGCAGTTGTCCACCGACGTCGGCCCGGTCATCGACGACGATGCGCTGAAAATCCTTACCGACCATGCCGCACGCATGGATAAAGAAGCCAGCAAAGTCGCCGAGGCCAAGCTCGATCCGGCCGGCACCGCCCATGGCACCTTCTTCGCCCCGCGCGCCTATGAAATTCCGTCGCTGGACGTACTCAAGCGCGAAGTGTTCGGGCCCGTGCTGCACGTGATCCGCTGGAAGGGCAGCGACCTGCCCAAGGTCATCGAGCAGATCAACGCCACCGGCTACGGCCTTACGCTGGGCGTGCACAGCCGCATCGACGACACGGTGGAATACATTCGCAGCCACGCGCGCGTCGGCAACTGCTATGTCAACCGCAACCAGATCGGCGCGGTGGTCGGTGTGCAGCCGTTCGGTGGCGAAAGCCTCTCCGGCACCGGTCCCAAGGCCGGCGGGCCGCACTACCTGCTGCGGTTCGCGGGTGAGCGCACGCTTACCATCAACACCACGGCGGCGGGCGGTAACGCCTCGCTGCTGACGATCGGCGAATAATTGTTGGTGAAGCAGCCTTGCCGTTCCGGCAGGCGCTTTGCGGACATCCTTTATCCAACCCTCTCCTTGGCGGGAGAGGGAGGCCGATTGCGTTTGGCCAGGGTGTCGCCAGGCGCCGCCGTGCGATCGGAATGTTCCATGCGACGATTAATCCTGCTTCTGCTGATATGCCTGGCGGCGTCCACGCGGGCCGCAAGCTCCAGCCAGGACGAGCAACATTTCGTAGCCTCGCTGCACGTGGGCAATGCTCCCCGGGTGCGCTATCTCGACGCCGATGGCAGGCCACTGGATTACACCGCCTTCGCGCTGCAGTTGCACAGAGGCAGCCACTACAGCATTACCGGTGACAGCCATGCCGGCATGGCGATGCTGCGCCTGCGCCCGCCCGGCGCCGGGCCAGGCCAGCCAGGGCGATTTGCGTTCGGGCGCGGCGCCGTGTTTCCTCCGTTCGCATTGCCATCCTGGCAGGGTGGCATGCGGCGGCTCGACGATTTCCGCGGCCACTACATCCTGATCAGCTTCTTCTTTGCCGAGTGCGCACCCTGCATGGCGGAAGTGCCCACGCTAAACGCCTACGCACGCGAACATGGCGACATGGATTTCATCGCCATCACTTATGAAGATGCGGCGACCGCCCATCGCTTCGTGAACGATCACGGCCTGACCTGGCGCGTACTTTATGATGCCCAGGCACTGACCGACACACTGGGCATCGGCATCTATCCCACCTTGATGCTGGTCGATCCATCCGGCCACGTGGCCGGTGCCGCCGTCGGCATGTCGATGCACGACGATTCCGCCAAGCGTCTGGCCGACCTCCGCGGATGGATCGCGCAATGGAAGCGCGCGACGCAGTAGGCGAGAACATCGCTGACGCCATGCACTCCAGCAACTTGCACACATGGCGCGCGACACGAGCCGATACGTGATGTGCTGACGCACCACTCGGCGCGGCTGCCGATCGAGTTGTGCGCCGCGCCAATCATGTCGGCGCCGACCGTGCTAGAACTTGCTTCTGCGCCGAAGAGGGTCGGCACGGGGGAAGGTTCGGGCATGTCACAGCTGGCGTTCGAAGCACGTTATTACCCGCGTCGCATGACCTCGCAGGCAGTGGACGCCGATCCGCGTGCACTGGCCGCCGACATTCCGCCGAACATGCTGGTGCACCTCACTGAACTGGCTGCTCGACGCGGCCTCGCCACCGAATCGTGGTTCGTCGGGACGGAGATCTCGCGCCAGCAGATCGATGATCCCACGCTGCGCGTTTCCTATCGGCAAGCTCGCACGATCATTGCACGCGGATTGAACGCGATGCGCGAACCCGCACTGGGCCTGCTGATCGGCCGCAACGAAACCATCGGCAGCTTCGGGCTGCTTGGCCTGGCCATGATGACCTCGCGCAACTTCGGCGAAGCCATGCGCGCAGGCATCGAAAACCATAAGATTTGCGGCAGCCTGCTGGACGTGGATGTCACCACGGTCGATCCACACACGGTAGCCATACAAGCATGGCCGCGCTTTGGGGAAACCGAACTGCTGCCGTTCCTGTGTGAGGAGCTGTTCGCCAGCTCGCTTACCATTGCGCGTGAACTGGTCGGATCCAGGTGGGTGCCCTCGCGCATCGAACTGACCTATCCCGCGCCGCCTCATGCCGATGAATACGCCGCCCTGTTCCGGTGCGAGGTGCACTTCGGCGCGCAGCACAATCGCATCCTGGTCGACAGCGCCTGGCTGGAATATCCGCTGCCCGGCTATAACCCGCTTACATCGCGCCAGGCGCTGGCGCTTTGCCACCAGCAACTGCGTGGCGGCAGTCGTTCCGATGAAATCGTCGGCTCGGTCGAACGCCTGCTGCGCAGTCGCCTGCGCGAACATCCCCGGCTTACCGAAGTGGCGCGCACGCTCCATCTCAGCGAACGTTCGCTGCGGCGCAAACTTGCCGACAGCGGGCGCATCTTCCGCGAAATCCACGACCGCGTGCGCGCCGAGCGCGCGTTCGAACTGCTGCACGCCGGGCAGCTGAGCGTGGCCGAGATCGGCATCGAACTGGGTTTCAGCGATCCGCGCGAATTCCGTCGCGCCTTCAAGCGCTGGACGGGCATGCCGCCGCAGCTGGCCCGGCGCAGCATGCGCTGACGGAGCGCACGCGGTCCACGCCTGCCATCGTTCGCTGCGCGCGCGGCGAGCTATGTCGCAGGGCGCATCAGCTGGACTTCTGCTTCCGCTTTGCCCCGCGCATCCTTTCCGCCGCCTGCATCTGATGCGCTTTCATGATCGCGCCGATCAATCCGGGAAAGCGTTGTTCGATTTCCGCGCAGCGCGTGGTGTTGTGCATTTCCACACCTTGCCGTTCGCTGCGTATCAGGCCTGCCTCGCGCAGTGCGCGGAAATGCTGTGAAAGCGTGGATTTGGGAATGTTGCGGTCGCTGACTTGCAGGAAATTGGAGCAGGTGGCGCCGCTGGAAATGGCCAGCTGCGCATAGATGGCGGCGCGCACGGGATCGGATAGCGCATGGAGGATGCCCTCCACGGTGATGTCCTCGATCGATGGGTGAACCAGCGGCCTCATGAATTTATGTTACCAGCCCCTTGACTTCTAGTTCCATAGTTCATAAGTTACGAACTATGGAAGTTAGGAACTTCCTCCGTCCACACTCATCGTCGAGGCAAACATCATGAGTAAGCTGAAAGGTAAGGTCGCCATCGTTACTGGCGCATCCAAGGGCATCGGCGCCGCGATTGCCAGGTCACTGGCCGCTGAAGGCGCTTCGGTGGTGGTGAATTACGCATCCAGCAAGGCTGGCGCAGACGCGGTCGTGGCCGAAATCGGCAAGGCCGGCGGCAAAGCCGTCGCCGTGCGCGGCGATGTTTCCAGCGCGACTGACGCACAAGCCATCGTCGACGCGGCGATCCAGCACTATGGCAAGCTGGATATTCTCGTGAACAATTCAGGCGTCTACGAGTTCGCTCCGCTCGAAGCGATCAATGAAGAGCACTACCACAAGCAATTCAACGTCAATGTACTTGGCCTGCTGCTGGCCACCCAGGCAGCCGCCAAGCACCTTGGCGAAGGCGCGAGCATCATCAACGTGGGTTCCCTGGTGACGCGCATCGTGCCGCCCGGCAGCGCCGTATACACGGCCACCAAGGGCGCCGTGGACGCCATCACTGGCGTGCTGTCGCGCGAACTGGGCCCGCGCAAGATCCGTGTAAATGCATTGAATCCGGGCATGGTCGAAACCGAGGGCACTCATTCGGCCGGATTCATCGGTTCGGATTTCCATAACCAGGCCGCGGCGCAGACGCCGCTCGGCCGTATTGGCCAGCCGAACGACATCGCCTCGATTGCGGTGTTCCTGGCCTCCGACGATTCGTATTGGCTGAGCGGCGAACATCTTTACGCCGGCGGCGGCGCTCGCTGATCGATCCGCCGCAGACCGAAGCGCACTCATGCGGGTGCGCTTCGGTCGACGTCATCCAGGCGACGCGCTTACTGCCGGTGTACGTTGCCGTCGCCAATGCCCAGGCAGATGCGCAGGAAATCCGGGCGTCCGCGCGGCACGGCGACGTGCACGTTTTTATTTGTCCCTTCCGGCACGGCAGCCGATGGCACATTCGCCCAGCGCCTGCTTGTGGCGCCTGCATCATCGCCGATGCTTGCGAACCGACGTCCAATCCAGCGAGCGCGCATGACGGTAGCCTCCATCTGTTGAGATGCACTCAAGATAGGCGCACCCGGCTTCCCGCAGTAGCGATGGTTTGGCAAGACAGCCTTGAATCAAGTTCAAGCTGAGGCCGCCTGCACGGAAGCCTGAGCCGGCGCGGGCTAACCGTTCGAACGCTGAAGCGAACCCGGCCGCCAACTTCACACAGGCAGACCGCCTTGCCCCCCGTATCGGTCCCTCTCTCCTTCCTTCCAGCGCCCGGTTTGGGAGACAGTGGGCAGATGCCACCGATGGTGTGAGAGGCTGCGCGGGAACCGTTCGCTGCTCACCATGTCGGCGGCCATTTCGATATCGGCCATTATCACGCCGTCACGGCCATGATGCCGCCACGCACGCATATAGTCAGCAGTTAGCGAATTGAGGACACCCCGTTGCTCGCAGACGATCAAGGCACGCCACGCATGAATCCGCTCAATCGGCCTGACCTGCTTGCCGAACTGCAACGCCTGCGCCATGCACAGGCGCGCGATCCGCTGCCCGGGTGGCCGTCGCGCGCGCGACGGTTGCGTGCATTGGAGGCGTTGGTACGTGAGCATCGCGGCGAAATCGCCAATGCCATCAATACCGATTTTGGCCGCAGGCCACGCGAAGAAACCGAAATGCTGGAAATATTTCCCAGCCTGTCGGCGATCCGCCATGCGCTAAGTCACGGCCGGCGCTGGATGAAGCCACGGCTTGGCTGGGCCAACCTGGCCTTCCTTCCCGCCGGGACTGAAATGCGGCCGCAACCGCTCGGTGTGGCAGGCATCATCGTGCCGTGGAATTATCCGCTGTTCCTGGCAGTGGGGCCGCTCGTCGACGCCCTCGTTGCCGGTAATCGCGCCATGCTGAAGATGAGCGAGTATACGCCGCGCTTCTCGCAGCTCTTCGCCGAACTGGTGGCGCGTCATTTTCAGCCGGATGAGGTAACGGTCGTCACCGGCGATGCGGCGACAGGACAAGCCTTCGCCGAGTTGCCGTTCGATCATTTGCTGTTTACCGGTTCCACTGCCGTGGGCCATCACGTGATGCGCGCGGCATCGACCCATCTCACCCCGGTCACGCTGGAGCTTGGCGGCAAATCGCCGGCCATCATCGGTCCTGGTGCGCGCTTCGATCACGCGGTGGAACGCATCGTGCTGGGCAAGATGCTCAATGCGGGGCAAACCTGCATCGCACCCGATTACGTGCTGCTGCCGAAGTCCAGCGTCGAACGCTTCCGCTCGGTGGCACGCGACGCGGTGGCGCGCCTTTATCCGGATCTCTTCGCCGGTACGCAGTACGCCAGCATCGCCACCGATCGTCATTACCAACGCCTGGTCGGCTTGCGCGATAGCGCGGTGAGCGCCGGTGCGCGCAGCGAAACGTTATGCGATGTCCCGGACCTTCCTGCGCAACGGCTGCTTGCGCCGACCTTGTTGACCGACGTGCGCGACGACATGCCGGTGATGCAAGAGGAGATCTTCGGCCCCTTGCTGCCCTTGGTGCCCTACGAACATCTCGACGAAGCCATCGATTATGTCGCCACGCACCCACGTCCGCTCGCGCTGTATCTGTTCGAGCAGGACCGTGCCAGCATCGATCACGTACTCGCCCGCACCCATGCCGGCGGCGTCAGTGTCAACGATACGATCTATCACATCGCCCAGCATGGCCTTCCCTTCGGCGGCATTGGCCCTTCCGGCATGGGCGGGTATCACGGCGAAGCCGGCTTCCGCACCTTTTCGCATCTGAAGCCGGTGTTTCGCCAGGCACGCTTCAATGGCACGGGCCTGTTCAATCCGCCTTACGGGAAGCGTTTCCGGCAGATGCTGGAGCTTTTATTGCGCCGGGGTTGAATCGACGGAAAAATAATTCTGGATATAAAAAAGCCTCCCTGCTCGCGCAGGGAGGCTTTTGATTTCCGTAGACCGCTGTCAGAACTTATAGACCGCCGACAGCGAGAACAGGTTGCCGTAATCGTCATAGGTGCCGGTGATGGCATCCTCGGTAGCGCTCACGTCATTAGTGACCGTGGCGTGGCTGACGAAGATGTGCGCGTAGGAGGCATTGAGCGACAGGTGCTCGCTGGCTTTGTAACCGACGCCCACGGACAACAGCTTGCGGGTTTCATCCGGCACGCGCACGTCGCGGGTCGCACCGGCGGTCGGCGTGGTGTCGTAGCCGAAGCCACCGCGCAGCGTCAGCCGATCGGTGAGGTAGTACTCGCCGCCGATCGATGCGTACCACGAGTTATGCCAGTCGAACACCTGGCTGGAGGAGGGCTGCGCCGGGTTGCCGTAGTTCACGGTGAGGTTCTTGAACACATCCCACTCGGTCCAGTCCACGTCCGCGCCGAAGCCGAACTTGTCTTCCTGGTGCCAGTAGCTTGTGCTGGCTACCGCCGGGGTCGTGAAGATGGCCGAGCCGCTGGTGTTCTGGAATGGCAGCGTGCTGGGGGTCAGGCCCAGCGTCGGCGCGAGCTGGCCGATCAGGGTGGAGACGTTCTGCGGCACGTTGAAATCGGCCGTGCCGTTGAGGCGATGGCTGATCTTCGAGCGGTAGTTGAAGGCGAAGCGATCCTGCGAATCGAGCTTCCAGTAGCCGCCGAGCTGCCAGCCCCAGGCCCAGCTGCTGCCGGTGATGTGTGCCAGGCCGTCGGTGCCGGGAGGAATCAGGCCATACACTTCGTTCGGCGGCAGGTTCATCGCGGTGCCGGGGCCGACCAGGCTCAAGCCCACGGTCGAGAAATTGATGGCATTGGTCAACGTGGCGCTGGTGCGCTGCGCGATCGCGCTGCCGCCGATGCTGAAGTTGTCGGTGATATCGAAGGAGGCGGACAGCGTGCCATCCAGCGATTCGAACTTCGATTCGATGGCGTTATAGCGGCCGACCCAGTTGCTGTCGTAATCGGTCTTGAAGCCGAACGGCACGCTGAACGCCGCGCCCACGTGCCAACGGTCGCTCACCTGCGTTTCGAAGAAGAAGGCCGGTACCGGCATGGTGGTGCCGGCGTCGCCGCCGTTGCCGCCGCTGATCGGATTGCCGAGCACGTCATGGGCGCTGCCGCTGAATTGCGCGCTGAAATTGATGGCCGTGACATCTGCTTCGAAATAGGTGCCCTTGAGGTCGCTCATCGCCGCCGGGCCGTTGGCCACCACGGAAACGTCGCCGCCTGCGGTAAGCGAACCGGCGTAGGCGCGGCCCATGGCCTGCGCGCTGTCTTCCTTCAGCTGGAAGGCACTGGCGCGGGCCTGTTGCGGGGCGACCAGCGCGCCGGCAATGGCCAAGCCGAGCGCGGCCAAGGCGAGCGGACGGCCACCACGGGCTGTGTAACGGAAGGACATATGCATCGCTTGCTCCTGCTTTTTTATTTTGGTGACGAGTCCGGCCAAAGCTGACCGGTAGCTTGCCGCGGGACGCTTGGAGTCCCTCGACTCGGGTCGTAGCGGGGGCAAGGCGAGCCAGAATTTCATACGCGCGTTTGATACCCCTGGGCGGCACTCTGCCGGCTCGAGGCCGGACGTGCAAGTGCAGGCGCAGCAATGGAATGCGAAAAGCAGGCCCCGCGGATCTGGGGAACGAGGCACAAAAAGTTGCCGCGCCGGGTTCGGCCGGATCATGGCCGCCAATACTGAAGTCATTCCATTGCATCCGTGGGTTTCGGGAAACGAAAGCTCTCCCGCTCGCCCCGCGGGCGCTCCATCCACGACACGCTGCTGCTACCCTTCCCGCCCCACGCGGCTGAAGCTCCTATCGCCATGCATTGTTTCGTTTATGCCAGCCAGCGCAAGCCCGGTACCTACCTGTGGCTCGCGCGCCAGGATAACTTCAGCGTGCTGCCGGCGCCGCTGGCGCTGCTGCTTGGCGACCTGCGCTTCGTGCTGGAAGTGCAACTGCACGTACAGCGCAAACTGCCGCACGAAGACACCGAAATCGTGATGGAACATCTGCGCGAACAGGGTTGGCATTTGCAATTGCCGCCGCAGGAAACGCTGGTGACGCCACCTTCGGACCCCTCTGGCCAAAAGCCCGCGCCCCAGAACGAATAAGCAAGCCATCGCTACGCGAGGGATTCGTTAACAAGTGATTACCGTCTGACGCGCTGCCGGTTCCTATACTCACGCTATGCCATCTACCAAAACGCGCCGCCCATCGTCCGTGCTCACCTCCCTGGTCTGGTTCGTGCCGGGGTTGGTCATGGCCGGGATCGCCGCCGCCATCGGCGCCCATCCGCTCACACTGATTCCCTTGTTGCTGGCCAATACGCTGACCATGGCCGCGGTCTGCCATGCGATCGGGTTTGATCCGGAACCGGATTTCTTTCTTACCGTGGCGCGGCGCGGCGCGGCGCACCTGGCGATGTTTACCTGTTACGTGGCGCTGGTATTCCTGCTGATCGCATGGCCGATGCTGCATTTGAGCCAGCATCCCACGCTGGGCGCCAGCCTGCTGCTGGCGGCCGCCCTGGTAGTGGCGCTGGTCGTGTTGTGGCGCCTGTGGCCGGCCTTTGCGCTGGTGTATGTCTGGGACGACGCTTATCCCGCGCACGGCCAGGGCGAAGGCTCGTGGTTGTTCACCGCTACCGCGCGCAGCGTCGCCTTCGGCCGGCACCTGTCGCGCGAGGAACATTTCTTCAGCCACTTCCTGCCCAGTGCGCTGGCGCTGCTGTTGCTGTCATTTGCCGCCATCGCATTGAGCGGCCTGTATGGCATCCTGCCATCGGAAATGCGCACCG
The DNA here is from genome assembly GCF_044904675.1 of Dyella jejuensis. Lineage (NCBI taxonomy): Bacteria > Pseudomonadati > Pseudomonadota > Gammaproteobacteria > Lysobacterales > Rhodanobacteraceae > Dyella > Dyella jejuensis. Next base: position 26,402 of record NZ_JADIKJ010000013.1, read on the forward strand.
CCGCCCTGGCGCTCTATGCAGTGTTGCTGATGCCGCTGGGTTGCCTGGTCATCGCCAATCGCACCCTGCGCGTGATGCTGTGCGAAAGCCGCCCGCGGCGACCTGCCACGGCAGATCTGGAAACATCCGTAGCATCGGCGCCCGCAACGCCGCCGCATCTGTCCGAACAGGAACGCATCGCCGGTACGCCCGAACAGGCGCAAGCGTTGCTTGCCGCCACCCGCAACGGCGATATTGCCCGCGCGCTGGCCCTGGTCGAAGCTGGCGCGGATCCGGATACCGCGCCGGATCCCGGCGACCGCGACCAGCGCCCCGTGCTGATGCTTGCGGCGTTGCTGCCCGATCCGCGGCTGCTGCGCGCCTTGATCGCCAACGGTGCCGACGTCAATCGCGCCAGCGGCGGACTCACCCCGCTGCTCGCCGCCACCCGCGACAGCTGGCATGGCCGCGCCGATGCGGTGATGACCCTGCTCGCCAATGGCGCCAGCCCGGTCGTTGCCGATGCCGATGGCAACACGCCCCTGCACGGCGCGGTACTCAGCGGCGAGCCCACGGTCGCAGCCATGCTGCTGGATGCCGGCGCATCCGCGGATGCTCTCAACCAGGCCGGCGCCAGTCCGCTCTCGATCGCTTGCCGCGCCGCCAATTGGCCGCTGGTGCAATTCCTGCTCGACCACGGCGCCAAGGCCGCTCCTGCGCACGGCGAACCCGCACTGGTCGCCGCCGCCGGCATCGCCGACGATGACGCAACCGGCGTCAAGTTGCTGCTCAAGCATCGCGCCCCGGTGAACGCAGTGGATGCGCGCCAGCGCAGCGCACTGATGACCGCCGCCGCCGAAGGACATGAGCAGATCGCCCGCGCGCTGCGCGCGGCCGGCGCCGATGTGAACCTCGCCGACCATCGCGGCAGTACCGCGCTGATGGAAGCGGCGCGCGCCGGCGCGGTAGGCGTGGTGAAATTGCTGGCCGAGGCACAGCCGGATGCGCGCGTGCGTGACAAACACGGTCGCGATGCGTTGACCCTGGCCTGCCAGTCGCCCCATGCCCGCGCCGAGACCATCCACGCCCTGCTCGCGCTCGGCGCGGAGCCGAAGGCGCCCGGCAGCGACGGCCGCAGCGCGCTCGACCATGCCACCGCAAGCGGACGCTGGGATCTGGTCGCCTTGCTCGACCCGGATACCCCGCTGCCAACCAGCCTCAATCTCGACGCGATTTCCGAAGGCGCCGATACGCCCGCGCATCTGCTCGACGCCTTGCGCTTCGGCCATTGGGCCATCGTTTCCAGCTTTGCCGCGCGCGTGCGCGACTGGTCACAGGCACAACTGGCGCAACTGTTTCTCGACCTTAGCGAGCCCGGCCTTCGAGCCGCGCGGCGCTGGCTGCTCGACCATGGCCTGCAGGCCGAAGCGCGTCTGCCGCCGCAGCTGATCGACGAGCTCGACAGTGAACATCCGACCCTGCCGCCGCTTGGCCGCCGGCTGTTCGACGCATTGCTGCCGCTGCTGCCCGGCAGCGCCGAGGCGATCGAAGACCTGCTCCATGCCGGCGCCAGTCCTGCGGGCGCCGGCTTGCTCGCCCAGATGCTCGGTCGCTTGCATGGCCCCCCCCGCGCCGAGGCATTGCCGCTGGCCGTGCTCGAGGGAGGTGCCGATCCGTTCGGCGCGGACGAGCGCGAGCGCACACCGCTGCACCTGGCCGCCGCCAATGGCCAGTCCGTCCTGCTGCAGGCATTGCTGGCGCGCGGCTGCGATCCGAACTGCCGCGACAGCAATGGCCGCACACCGCTGTTCACCGCGCTCGAACATGGCATGGATGCGTTGCCGCTGGTGCGTGCGCTGGTTGCGCACGGCGCGGATGCCGAAGCGGTCGATGCGAACGGCGAAACGCCGCTCGGCCTCGCGCTGGAACACCCCGAACTGGAGCGTTGGCTCGATTGGAACGGCTGGCAGCGTCCGCGCCGTCCGCTGCGTGCCGACGACTTGATCCACGCCGCAACGCGGGGTGCGGCTACCGCCGTCCGCCGTCTGCTGGAACTCGGTTTTCCGGTGGACACCCGCGATGCACAAGGCGCGACCGCATTGCTGCACGCATGCGGAGCGGGCCACCGCGAGGTGGCGCTCACCCTGCTCGATGCCGGCGCTGATATGGCCGCGAGCGCCAACAACGGCATGACGCCGCTCGCCGCGGCAGTCGCCGCTCGCCGCGAAGGCCTGGTGACCCTGCTGCTCGAGCGCGGCGCGGCGGTCGACCAGCGCCTGCCCGGCGACGCCACCGCACTGATGATCGCCGCGGTGCAGGGCTACCCGGAAATCGCCGAACGGTTGCTCGATGCGGGCGCCTACGCCAACGCGGTCGACGCGCGCGGCCACAGCGCCCTGCACGCCGGCGCGCAGTTTGGTTTCGAACAGAACGACAGCCTGCGCGCGCGCCGGCTGTTCGATGCATTGCTCAAGCGCCAGGCCAATCCCAACCTCGCCGATGGCGAAGGCAAGACGCCACTGCTGCTGCTGCTCGGCGCGCACATGCGTCCAGGCAGCCCGTGCGATGCGACACACATCGGCGCGTTACTGCCAGTCCTGCTCGATGCCGGCGCCCGCATCGACCACGTCGACCAGCGCGGCGTCACCGCCTTGCACGCCTGTGCCATGCACGCCCTGCTGCCGCCCGCTCGCGTGTTGCTGGCACGTGGCGCGGACCGCCATGCCGCCGACCATTTTGGCCGTACTGCCGCAGACGTCGCACGACACCTGGGCATGGTCGATATCGCGCACGAGCTTGCCGCACGCGGAAGCGTCATTCCCAGCGTTCGCCAGACCTTGCGGCAGCCGGCACAGCCTTCCGAACCGTAACCGCAAGCCCCGGATGATGCGCCGATCGACCAGCCGGCGCGATCCATATGGACGGCTATACCGCCAAAGGCGCATGCATGGCCGGCGCCGGCGCGACGGGGGAATACGTCCCTCGCACGGGCAATGAGCGCCACGCTTCGATCACTTCCTCCGGCGCGATCGCATCGACCCGGTGACGTCCGGGCGGCCCACCCAGCACCTGCACTGCTTGCGGCATACTGCTGCGCGGACGCCAATGGGCTGGCGACACCGAACCGAACATCACCACCAGCGGACAACCCATCGCCGCGGCGAGGTGGGCCGGTCCGGTATCGACGGAAACCATGCTGTGCGCGACCGCCAGCAAGGCCCTCAGCCGCGGCAACGGCAAATCCCTGGCGGCCACTTCGACATGCGGCTGCGCCATGGTTGCGCGCATGCCTTCAAGGTATCGGGATTCCGCCGGCGATCCGCATAGCAGGATGCGCGCCTGCGGCAGTTGCTCAAGGATCGCGGCGATTACCTGCGCCCAATGATCGACCGGCCACGACTTGTCGTCGTCACTGGGCTTGCGCACACCGTTCCAGCGCACGGTGCGTTTGTTCGCCGGCTGCAATAGCACCAGCGGATGGACGGAAAGGCCACGCTCGACCAGCCACCGGTCACATGCCGCGCGGTCGCGCGGGCTGACGGCGAACTCGGGAACGCTGCCGGTCACGCAGCTCACGTCGCCGAAGCGCTCGCGAAAGCCAGCAGGCGTGCTGTCGGCCAATTGCAGCAAGTGCTCGATCCAGTGGCCATTGGACGATAGCGGGATATCGTTGAGGAATACGCAATGACTGCCGGGGATGCCCGCCAGCCTCAGCAGCAGGCGGATTCTTTCCAGCGAGCGCGGTTGCGGCTCACAGACATACACCGGCATATGGCGCATGCCGCGCAATACATGGACGGCATGCCATTGTTCGGGACTGAGCGGCAGCGGGCGGTGGTGTGCCCGCAGCGCGATGACTTCCGCCACGTCGGGCTGGTCCCGATACAGTTCGATCGAATGCTCGCCGATGGCCAGCAGCTCGCAGGGTGCGCCGTAGCGCGCATGAAGCCGGCGCAACAGCGGCTGCAACAGCAGCATGTCGCCAAGACGGCCGAAGCGGATGACGAGCGGGCGGAAAGGTAGCGGCATACGCAGACAGGGCCCGGGTGCTCATCATGGATGGATCATCCTATGATGCACGCTGGCTGCTTACCGGCAACTTACTGTTTCAACGCAATTTCTTGCCGTTTTTTCGCATATTTCTGCAAGCGGTGCGGCGTTCAGCGATCGCCGATAAGCGGCGTATCCGCGTCCGGTCCTTTTTCAGGCGGCGGTGCGATCTCGGCGTCGGCCTCGAACAGTTTGTCCAGATCTTCCACCGCCTCGCGCGTGGTCTGCAACAGCTTGGCCTCGTCGTCGTAGACCAGGTATTGGATCTTGATCAGCTCGGCGTCCCTGCGCCGGAACCGCTCCACTTCCGCAACGGCCTCTTCAGCGCTCAAGCCGAGCGCTTCCAGCGCCTTGCGGCTCATCTTGAGGCTGGAAAACAGCGTTTCGCGCACCGGTTCGTCGATGCCCAGGTCCATCAGGCGCCAGACGTGCTGGCGATTACGGGCGCGAGCGACGATCTTCAAATGCGGGTATTGGCGGCGAACCAGGCGCGCCACCCGCAGGCTCGATTCGGGATCGTCGGTGGCCAGGATGAAAACCTCGGCCTTGTCGGCTTGCGCGGCGCGCAACAATTCCGGTCGCGCCGGATCGCCGTAGAAAATGTCGCCGCGATTGCCGAAACGCTGCACCAGGTCGAGTTGCTCGATCGAATGATCCAACGCCACGAACGGAATGTTGCGCGTGCGCAGCACGCGCGCCACGATCTGTCCCATGCGGCCATAGCCCGCAATGATCACGCGCGGGCTGTCCACATCGATGGTGTCGTAGGGTCGCCTGGATTCTTCCTTTTTCCCAGTGCCGAGCAGCTTGCCCGTGGCCGCCACCAGCAGCGGCGTCAAGCCCATCGAAAGCGTGATCGCCAGCACCAGCACGCCGCCTTGCTGCCCGGCGATCAGGCCGCGGTCGGTCGCCTGGCGCAGCACCACGAAAGCGAATTCGCCGCCACTGGCCAGCAACACGGCAAGACGCAAGGCATCGCCGCGCTGCAAGGCGCCAAGGGTAAGCCCCAGTGGCCACAGCAGCAGGCCCTTCACCAGCAGCAGGCCGAAGGTCAGGCCCAGCACCAGCCATGGCGCTTGCAGCAGCAGGTCGATCTGCATCGACATGCCGACGCTGATGAAGAACAGGCCCAGCAACAAACCCTTGAACGGCTCGAGGTTCGATTCGAGTTCATGCCGGTATTCCGAATCGGCCAGCAGTACACCGGCGAGGAACGCACCCAGTGTCACCGACACCTTGACCTCTTCCATCAGCAACGCGGTGCCCATCACCACGAGCAGCGCCGTCGCGGTTGACACTTCCACCGAATCGGCGCGCGCCACGAAACGGAACACCGGCCGCAGCAGGTAGCGGCCGCCCACCACCACGGCCACGATCACCGCGATGGTACGCAGCACGGCCATCGGATCGATGCCGTGACGGGCCGAGGTCGAAGCCAGCAACGGCACGGCGGCAATCAATGGAATCGCCGCCAGATCCTGGAACAGCAGAATGGAGAAGGATTGGCGTCCATAAGCCGAACCCGCTTCCTTGCGCTCGGCCAGGATCTGCAAGCCAAATGCGGTGGAAGACAGCGCCAGGCTGCCACCGACAATGGCCGCCGCACCCGGCATGAGGCCGAACCAGGCGTAGGCGATCACGCCGATCACGATGCTGCAGGCAAGCACCTGCAGCAGGCCGGTGCCGAATACCGAACGGCGCATCACCCACAGGCGCTGCGGCGAAAGCTCCAGCCCGATGACGAACAGCATCAGCACCACGCCGAACTCGGAAATGTCCGAGACCCCGGTAGGATCGGCAATCAGCTGCAATTCCGCCGGACCGATCACGATGCCAGCCAACAGATAGCCAAGCACCGCGCCCAGGCGGAAACGCTTGGTCAGCGGCACGGCGATGACCGTGGCCAGCAGGAAAACCACTGCGGTCTGTAGGAAATGATGGCTATCCACGCTTGCTCCGTACCTCGTCCTTGCCCTCGATTATTTCATGCGATGGCCGCGGCGGCGCAAAACCATGCTGCTGACGGCATGCGCCGGACGTGGGATGATCCGGCGCCATGAAACGACTCTCTCGCCTATTCCTTGTTTTCGCGCTGTGCCTGGCCTCGTCCGCCTACGCACAATCGGCCATACCGGTCTATGGCTACACGGTGGTACGTAGCTATCCGCACGACACCAGGGCCTATACGGAAGGCTTTTTCTATCGCAACGGTTATTTCTACGAGGGCACCGGCAACGTGGGTGAATCCTCGGTGCGCAAGGTCGACATCAAGACCGGCAAGGTATTGCAACAGGCCGAGCTGCCGCCGCCCGATTACGGCGAGGGCATCGTGGCCTGGAAAAACCGGCTGATCGAGCTGACCTGGCAATCCCATCACGGTTTCATCTACGACCTCAATACGTTCAAGCGTATCGGCCAGTTCGATTATCCGGGCGAAGGCTGGGCGCTCACCGCGAACGACCAGCAGCTTTACATGACCGATGGCACGCCGACCATTCGCGTGCTGGATCCGCGCACGCTCAAGCAGACCGGCAAGATCGACGTCACCGCGGAGGGCAAGCCGGTTGCCAATCTCAATGAACTGGAGTGGGTGAAGGGCCAGATCTACGCCAATGTATGGCTTACCCATGTGATCGTGCGGATCGACCCGGCCAGCGGGAAAGTGGTGGGCGTGATCAACCTCACCGGACTGGGCCCGAAACCGGGCGAAACGGTGGACCCGGACAACGACGTGCTCAACGGCATCGCCTACGATGCCAGGCACGACCGTTTGTTCGTCACCGGCAAGCGCTGGCCGTTGATCTACGAGATCACGTTGACGCCGCCCGCAGCAGGCCATTGAACGCCGGCCCGTCAGGGGCTGCACGATGAGTTGCGCCATGCGCGCGCGATAATGGGCACTGGATGTGCTTCTCGCGCAAATCGGCCGAAAGACTGAGCGATGGCGGCCCAGATGCCACAACCAGGCTTGCACCGGCCGCGGCAGCTACGCTGCGCGATGCCAGTGCGAGCCAGTAAAAAGCTGTGCTATGCGCCGCGCAACCAGCGCGCAGCGTCGATCGCAAAATAGGTGAGGATGGCGTCGGCGCCCGCACGCTTGAAAGCGGTCAGCGATTCGAGCACCGCGGCGCGCTCGTCGAGCCACCCGTTCTGTGCGGCCGCCTTGAGCATCGCGTATTCGCCGCTTACCTGATAGACGAACGTGGGCACGCCGAAGGCATCCTTGACCCGGCGCAGTACGTCCAGGTACGGCAGGCCCGGCTTCACCATCACGGCATCGGCGCCTTCGGCGATGTCCAGTTCCACCTCGCGCAGCGCTTCATCGCTGTTGCCGATATCCATCTGGTAGGTGTGCTTGTTGCCTTTGCCGAGGTTCGCGGCGGAGCCCACGGCATCACGGAACGGCCCATAGAATGCCGAAGCGTATTTCGCTGAATAAGCAAGGATGCGCGTATGGATGTGGCCTGCCTGTTCCAGCGCTTCGCGGATCGAGCCGATACGCCCGTCCATCATGTCCGAAGGCGCGACAAAATCCATGCCGGCCTCGGCTTGCGCCAGCGACATGTTGATAAGCGCTTGGACGGTGGGTTCGTTCATGACATAGCCATGCGCATCGATCAGTCCGTCCTGGCCGTGCGTGGTGTAGGGGTCGAGTGCCACGTCGCCGATCAGGCCGAGTTCGGGATAGCTGGCCTTCAGCGCGCGAGTGGCGCGTTGCATCAATCCATCGGGATTCCACGCCTCGCTCGCGTCCTCGCTTTTTACCGCGGCGCCTGGCGACGGAAACAGCGCCAGCGCGGGAATGCCCAGGCGCACGCATTCACCGGCCAGCGCCAGCAGGCCGTCGATCGAGAGACGGTCCACGCCCGGCATCGATGGCACCGGCTCGCGCTTGCCTTGCCCCTCGATCACGAACGCCACCATGATCAGGTCCGAGGGCAGCAAGGTGTGTTCGCGCATCAGCGCGCGTGAGAAAGCATCGCGACGCATGCGGCGCATGCGAATGGCGGGGAAGTTCATGCGGGACATCTCGTGCGGATCGTCCACCTAGTTTAGCGCTGGCGTACTCGGTGCGTTGGACACACGCCGCGACGGGCGGCTCAAACGCTGAGATGCCATCCGGCGACAATGCTTTGCACCGATGAACGCCGGTCCGCCTATACGCAAGATCGACACATAGCGTGTGCCATCTTCCGATGGTGCATGTCCCCCTCCATGGAGTCGCGTCATGAGCCTATCCAGCAAAACTTCGCCGCACTGGACCACGCCCGAAGGCATGAAATACCTCGGCCCGCACGAAGGCGCCGAGCCGATCGACGTCACCATCGTGTTGCGGCGGCGTTCGGAAACCACGCCACCTATCGCCGCATGGCCGCAGCAGCCACGCTACGTGCGCGGCGAATTCGGCGATCACTACGGCGCGAATCCGGCCGATGTGGAAACCCTGCGGCGTTTTGCCCAACAGCATGGCTTGACCGAAACCGGCTGCGATACGCATCGTCGCGTCCTGCATCTGCGCGGCACGCCGGCGGCGCTGGAACAGGCCTTCGGCGTCACGCTCGGCAAATACCAGCTCAACGGGTGCGAACCGTTTGTCGGCTGCGGGCACGCGCCGACGCTTCCGCCCGAGGCCATCGCCGTGCTGGGCCTGGACCGACGGCCCGTGGCCAGCCCGCATTTTCGCAAGCCCAGCGCGCAGCCGAACACCTCCTACACGCCCATCCAGCTGGGCCAGCTGTACAACTTCCCCGCGAATACGGATGGCACCGGCCAGGCCATCGGCATCATCGAACTGGGTGGCGGCTTCACTACCAGCGATCTGTCCCAGTACTTTTCCAACCTTGGCATCAGCAAGCCACCCCAGGTGATAGCCGTTTCCGTGGCGGGCGGCCAGAACCAGCCGGGCAGCAGCGATGCCGATGACGAAGTCATGCTGGATATCGAAGTGGCTGGCGCGCTGGCCCCGGGGGCGACCATCGCGGTGTATTTCACGACCAATACCGACCAGGGCTTCTACGAAGCGATCTCGCAGGCTGCACACGACACCACCTACAAACCGTCGGTGATCTCGATCAGCTGGGGCGGCCCGGAAGACAGCTGGACCAGCTCATCCCGCACCGCGATGGAAACGGCGCTGGAGGATGCGGCGGCGCTGGGCGTCACGGTAACAGTGGCGGCCGGCGACAGCGGCTCCACCGATGGCGAGAGCGACGGGCAATCGCATGTCGATTTCCCGGCTTCCAGTCCTTACGCGCTGGCGTGCGGCGGTACTACCCTGGCGGCCAGCGGCACGTCGATCCAGAGCGAGGTGGTATGGAACGAAACCGCCAGCAATGAAGGCGCCACCGGCGGCGGGGTGAGCATCGAATTCGGGCTGCCGACCTGGCAGCAGAACGCAAAGGTGCCCAATTCGCCAAGCGGCAGCGCGGGCCGCGGGGTTCCCGACGTTGCCGGCAATGCCGACCCGATGACCGGTTACCAGGTGCTGGTCGGCGGCCAGTCGCAGGTGATCGGCGGCACCAGCGCGGTGGCGCCGCTATGGGCAGCGCTGGTCGCACGCCTCAACCAGCAACTCGGCGCGCCGGTGGGTGACGTGCATGCGGCGCTGTACCAGGCCGGCGAATCGGTTTTCCGCGATATCACGCAAGGCAACAACGGCGCATATCAGGCTGGCCCGGGCTGGGATGCCTGCACCGGGCTGGGCAGTCCCAACGGCCAGGCATTGGTAGCCGCGCTGGCCGCGCAAAAGTCATAAGCAACCACCGCGGATCGGGATACAGCAGCGCATCCCGATCCGCGCTCCAGCGCGCTTTCAAACTGGACGAACGGGGCGGCAACAGGCAGTCTTGGCAGGCTTGCCGTTTCGGAATACTCATGGATCGCTCCATCACGTCCCCTACCCTGCTTGCCGATCTCGGTGGTACCAACGTCCGCTTCGCGCTGGCCGATACCGCTTCCACCACGCCGCTGCTCATGGATAGCGTGCGGCGTTACCGCGTGAAGGATTTCGATACGCTGGCCGACACCATCCGCCAATACTTCACGGATACCGGCCATACCGCATCGCAAGCGATCATCGCCGCGGCCGGACGTATCGCCAACGGCGAAACGGTAAAGATCACCAATAATCCCTGGGCCGTTTCCGCGCATGGGCTGCAACTCGAACTGGGATTCGATGGCGTGCGCCTGGTCAACGATTTCGCCGCGCAGGGCATGTCGATCCCGTTGCTGCACAACGATCAGCTGCAAGCGGTCGGAAAGGCGCTGCCGCCGGAACACGATCGCAAATCGTCGCAGACATTCGTCGTGATGGGGCCGGGTACCGGACTGGGCGTGGCCGGCCTGCTGCTGCGCCATGGCCACTGGATCGTATTGGAGACCGAAGGCGGCCATGCCGGGTTCGCCGCGCATAGCGCCGAAGACGTCGAGATCCTGCATCGCCTCAATGCGCGCTTCGGGCGCGTCTCCAACGAACGCATGATCTGCGGCAACGGCCTGGTGAACCTGTACCTGGCGCTGGCCGATATCGCCGGACAACCGGCCGAGGAATACACCCCGGAAGACATTACCGCGCGCGCCACCGATGGCAGCGATGCGCTGTGCGTGCGCACCGTGGAAACGCTGGCCGGCATTTTCGGCAGCGTGGCAGGCGACCTGGTACTCAGCCTGGGCGGCTGGGATGGCGTGTACCTCACCGGCGGCGTGCTGAAGATCCTGATGCCCTGGCTGCAAAGCGGCGGCTTTCGCGAGCGCTTCGAAGCCAAGGGCCGCTTCCGCGACACGATGGAGAACGTGCCTACCGTGGCCATCACGCATCCCGAACCGGGCCTGCTGGGGGCGGCCGCCCTGGCCGTGCTCGAAGCGGGCCGAAATTTGCCCAGAGAAGCCTGATCCCGCAGGGATGGCAACCTTGCCCCCGCCGGATGATCGTATCCTGCAGTACACGCATCGGTGATTTCATGCCTCGCTCCAGCACCGCCTTTCTTTTCGATCTCGACGGCACGCTGATCGACAGCGTCTACCAGCACGTGCTGGCATGGAAGGAAGCATTGGATCGCGAAGGCGTAGTGCTGCCGGTATGGAGCATCCACCGCAAGATCGGCATGAGCGGGGGATTGTTCACCCATATCCTGCTACGCGAAACGGGCTTGGACATCACCGAGGAGCGCATCCTGCGATTGCAGCAATGGCATGCGGAGGCCTTCAATCGCCATCATGCGCAAGGCTCGGTGCGGCCATTGCCGGGCGCGCGCGAACTGCTGCATTTCCTTACCGAGGAAGGCATTCCGTGGGCGATCGCCACCAGCGGCCGCATGCAGACCGCTGCCCACAATCTTGCCGCGCTGGGCGTCGATCCGGGCAAGGTGCCGGTGGTGACGCGCGACATGGTCCGCCATGCCAAGCCCGATCCGGACTTGTTCCTGGCCGCCGCCGAGCGGCTGGGGGTGGATATCCATCAATCCCTGGTCATTGGCGACAGCGTCTGGGACATGCTCGCCGCGCAGCGCGCGCGGGCGTTGGGCGTGGGCCTGCTTTCCGGTGGCTATGGCCAGGACGAACTGCAGCGGTCGGGCGCCTTCCGGGTCTATGAGGATCCAGCCGACCTGCTGCGGCATATCGACGAAGTGGCCGCCCGCGATTGATCGTGGCAAGCGTGCACGGCCGCGCGTATCTTGTCCCGGCAAGTCATCGAAAACGGCGCTGACCCGTTATGCTGCGCTGGGGAAATGATTCAGGTAAGAGTATGTCGAAAAATACGTTGCTCGCTTTGGGAACGCTCGCCACCATGCTGTCGTTCACGTCGATCGCAGCCGCGCAAACTTCAGCGCCTTCGTCTCCGAGTATTACGGTAAACGGAGCCAAGCCCGACCTTTCGCAATACGAACCTGCCCCGGACAATCCGAACCCGCCTGTCTCGGACAAAGATATCTACTGCCCGACCGCGCTCGAGCCGATCCTGCCAGGCGATTACTACGCTTGCGAAGCGCGCGCCGCTTACGGCAACGACAACTACCGCAAGATGATCGAGATGTTGCGGGAGTCCGCGTACTGGGCCAACAAGGACGCTCAATACACACTCGGCCTGGCTTATTTCAACGGCGACATGCCGGATGTGCCGGAGGATCGACCGCTTGGCCTGGCTTGGCTGGCGCTGGCCGCAGAGCGCAAGAACCAGCAGTATCAGCTGGCCTATGCCAGCGCACGCGCCAAAGTCACGACGCAGGAGTATCAGCAGGCATTGAAACTGTGGCGTCAAATGCGGCTGAAATACGCTGACAACGTCGCTGCGAAACGCGCCATCCGCCGCTTCAATCACGCCATCGAACCGATTGACGATTCAGCGCGCGAAAACGGCACGGTCTATTTGAGGGGCTATGCGCCTTATTCGCAAAGCGCATTCAGTGTCGCCAACAAGCTTCATGATCAGGCCACCACCGATTTCGAAAACACCGAAGGAACCGTAGTGGTCGGCAAACCCGAATGGCTGCATGGCCAGCAACCCGCCAGTGCATCGTCGACTTCGACGACACAGTAGGCATCATTCCACCGCCTTGGATGCGTAACGGCCCGACGATCCGGGCCACTCCGCACGACACTCATGCGCAGAACGTCGACTAGGGATGCTCTGATCAATGCTACGCAGGCGGCATGATGACCAGAAGGCTCGCAGAGTGTGTTGTGCGGCGCCGGGAAGACTGGCCGTCTTGCCAAGCCGCGCGGCGCACTCTGCGAGCCTTCTGGACATCACCCCATCGCTTTAATTCAACATGTTGGGGCCAGCTCTGTCTGTCCGCATCCCTTCCTCGCTCCTCAAAGCCGAGTGCATCCATGCACTCTCCCCGCGTGCGGTCCGTCGTCTCGACAGACGGCCAGTCTGCCTTCCTCGCTCCTCAAAGCCGGGTACATCCATGTACCCTCCCCGCGTGCGCCGACGAACCTATGGTCTGCGAACAGACAGAGCTGGTGACGCCTACGTAGCATTGATCAGAGCATCCCTAGGGCAGCTTCACGAAGACAAATCAGCCCGGCGCCAGCAGCGCATCGAGATCGGTCTGGTCGAAGCTGAGTTTCTCGCGCGTACCGCCGCCTTCAAGCACCGCTTCGGCGAGTTCCGCCTTGCGTGCCTTCAATTCCTCGATGCGCTCCTCGACCGTTCCCGCCGTGATCAAGCGGAATACGAACACCGGCTTGTCCTGGCCGATGCGATGTGCGCGGTCGCTGGCCTGTGCTTCGGCGGCGGGATTCCACCATGGGTCGTAGTGGATCACCGTATCGGCGGCGGTAAGGTTGAGGCCCACGCCGCCGGCTTTCAGCGATAGCAGGAACAGCGGTACGTCGCCATCCTGGAAACGCTGCACGGGTTCGGCTCGATCGCGCGTTTCGCCTGTCAGCATCACGTAGCGGATGCGGCGACGCTCCAATTCTCCGGCGATCAGCTTGAGCATTTCCGTGAACTGCGAGAACAGCAGCACCTTGCGCCCTTCGGCGAGCAGCGCTGGCAGCATGTCCATCAGCAGCTCGAACTTGGCCGAATCGCGCACGCCGCGCGCCGCTTCCAGTTTCACCAGGCGCGGATCGCAACAAACCTGGCGCAACTTGAGCAATGCATCGAGTACCACGATGCCGCTATGTGCGATGCCGCGCTGGGCGATCACTTCACGCAGTTCGTCGGCCAGTGACAGGCGCAGGCTTTCATAGAGCTCGCGCTGGCGGCCATCAAGCACCACGCGACGGGTGATTTCGGTCTTGGCCGGCAACTCGGAGGCGACCTGGGCCTTGGTACGGCGCAGGATGAACGGGGCGAGGCGACGATTGAGGCGCGCCTGGCATTCTTCGTCGCGCTGCTTTTCGATCGGCACGCGGTAGTGACGGCGGAACGCGCCCTCGTCGCCAAGCAAGCCCGGCACGGCGAGGTCCACCTGTGACCATAGTTCGCCCAGATGGTTTTCCAGGGGCGTGCCGGTAAGGCAGATGCAGCGTGGCGCACGCAACGTGAGCGCGGCGCGGCGCGCCTGCGTGCGCGGGTTTTTCACCTGTTGCGCTTCATCGAACACGATTACCGAGAACGGCTGCTTGCGCAACGTCACCACGTCGCGCGGAAGCAAGGCGTAACTGGTGAGGATGATGTCCTGCATAGCGATCTGCGAGAAGTCGCCGCTGCGTTGCGGGCCGTGCAAGGCGAGTGCGCGCAGCGATGGCGCAAAGCGCGCGATCTCCGCCAGCCAGTTCGGGATCAGGCTGGTAGGCACCACGATCAATGCTGGCTGCTGCAAGGCACCGTGCTGCTTCAACGCCAACAGATGGGTGATCAATTGCAGGGTCTTGCCCAGGCCCATGTCATCGGCGAGCACTCCGCCCACGCCCGCTTCGGCCAGCGCGTTCAACCAGCGCAGGCCTTCGCGTTGATAAGGACGAAGTTCGACCGTGAGCCCATCCGGGACCGCATCGCTGGCGCGTTCGGCAGCATCGCGCAGGCGCGCCGTGAAACCGCGCAACTGTTCGGGCGCCTGCAGCTCGCCACCGCTTGGCAACGCTTCGACGATCTCTTCCAGGCGCCCGGCCTGCACCCGTGGCAGGTGCAGTTTCTTTTTCGGCTTTTCCAGATACTCGGCCAGCGGCGCCAGCAAGCCGCGCAGTTCCTTCAGGCGCACCGGCACGCGGCGGCGTTCGTCGACCGGCGCGTACCACACCGCGTCTTCCGGCTCGTTCGGCGCGGGGCTAAGGTTGAGCTGATGCTCGGCCAGCGCTTGTGCCACGGCGGGCAGCAGATTGCGGCGCTTGCCTTCGACTTCGATGCCGATTTCCAGGTCGAAGGCGTGGTCGTCGGCATCTTCGACCGCGTTGCCATACCAGCGCACCGGGCCTTCCAGCACCTCGAACGGAAAGCTCGGCGCGTATTCAAGCTGGAAACCATCCGCCTCCAGCTTCGGCCGCAAGGCTAGCCAGCGTGCCGGGGTATTCACTTCCAGCGCGCCAGCGTGGCCCTTGCCGGGAAACAACCATGCATCTTCGGGCAGCGTGTCGGCCAGATCCCATGGCAGGCCTTCGGTATCCACGCCCAGGGTGAGTCCGGCGCGCTCGAGCTGTTCCATGGTGGAAAGCTCTTCGGCACGGCGGCGGATGATTTCGACCAATTGACCATCGCGAACACGGCGCACCAGCGGCTCGCCGCCACGGCCCGGCAGGCGCTCGCCGGCGTAATCGAAGGCCAGCCGCGCATACGCCAACGGCGGCGTGCCCGCAGCCAGGCGCACGTGGCGGGTGAGTGCGTGCAGGGTCAGCACCGGCTTGGGCGCGACTTCGGCGCGGCGCAGCTCATCGAATACCTGGGGCAGCGGGATGCGCTGCGCCAGCCGGCTCGACGGCAAGCTGCGGCGCAGGCTGCGGCTGTAGTCATGCTTCAGCGGCGGCAGGTCGAGCCAGTGCGTTTCCTCCGGATCGGCCTCGAGGTGTCCCAGCTCGGCACGCTCCGCGTCCAGGTACCACAGGCCATCGATACGCAGCAGGCGCTGGCTGTGCGGCAACGCCGGCAACAGTCTCTGGCTGCCGTCCTGCTCCAGGTGCCAATGCCAGTTGAGCTGGTGCGACTTGCCGCGCGAAAGGCGCAAGCCAGCCAGGCCACCCAGGAAGCACGGCGCGGTATCGAGCATCTCGGCCAACAGCGCGTTGCCGACATGTCCGGTCAGCCGGGCATAGCTGCGGGACTTGCGCAGCGCCTGCGGCAGTCCCAATACCGCCGTCGCCAGCCGCTGTTCATGCGTTTGCAATGCCGCGTGCGAAAGCATTTTGCTTTCCAGCGGCGCAGGGCGGGCGAAGCGCCCGTGCTCGACCGGGCTGAGCAACACTGGCGCCGCGTCCAGCCGCGCATAGGGCGCTCCCTCTTCCGGCATCACCTCGAAAAAGAAACCCAGCACGACGTGTTCCGGCATCGTGGCCGTAGCGGGCTTGGCCAGCAGCTTGCGCCATACGCCAGGCAGGCTTTCCTCGCGCTCATCCCGTTGGATGGACGGATCGCCGTGCTGTTTCTCGTCCGGTAGGTGCATGCGGATGCGATCCCTGGAGCGATCAAAACCTTGAGCTTAGCAGCGATCCAGGTCCGCACCACAAGTGGATACGGACAGCGCAGTAAGAATCGGCGCTCAATGGCTTCCGAACAGGCCTTGCGGGTATTCCGGCTTCTGCTCACGCGCCATCAAAGCCTTCAGGCCTTCGGCGGGCGTGACCTCGCCGTGCAGCACCGCACGCACGCCCCTGCTGATCGGCAGGTCCAGGCTGTGCTTGTCGGCCAGGCGCATTACTTCGTCGACCGTGACGACGCTTTCGACCACCTGACCGATCTGCGCGACAGCTTCGTGGATGCCTACGCCCTGTCCCAGCGCCATGCCGAGACGGCGATTGCGCGACAGGTCGCCGGTGCAGGTCAGCACCAGGTCGCCCAGTCCGGAAAGACCCATCAGGGTTTCCGGCCGCGCACCAAGCGCCACGCCCAGGCGCAGCATTTCGTTCATGCCGCGGGTGATCAAGCCGGCACGGGCGTTCAAACCCAGTTGCATGCCATCGGCAACGCCCGTGGCGACCGCCAGCACGTTTTTCATGGCACCGCCAAGTTCAGCGCCCAGTACGTCGCTGCCGGAATAGGCGCGGAAGTTCGGCGCATGCAGCAACGCCGCAAGCTGCTGGGCGAAGGCATTGCTTTCCGAATGTACGGTGACGGCGCTGGGCATGCCGGCAGCCACTTCGCGCGCGAACGACGGCCCTGTGATCACCGCCGCCGCCCGGCCCGGCAGCTTTTCGCCCACCAGTTCATGCAGGAAGCGGCCGGTGCCTGGCTCGAAGCCCTTGGTCGCCCACGCGATATTGGCGCCGGTATCGAGCAGCGGCACGAGCTCGTCCAGCATTTCGGCGAAGGCGTGGCTGGGCACGACGATCAACACGATCGTCGCGCCACGCACCGCGGTCGCCAGGTCCGGCTCGTAGGCGAGTTGCGGCGGCAGTTCCAGTTCCGGCAGATAGCGCTGATTGCGGCGAGTAGCCGCCATGTCGGCCAGGGCGCCGGCATGGCGGCCCCACAACCGGGTCGGGACGCCGTTGCGCGCCGCCAGCGCCGCCAGCGCCGTCCCCCAGGAGCCGGCACCCAGGACTGCCAGGATCGGCTGATCGCTCATAGATGGGCTTCAGCTGTTGAGCGTCGGCGCCTCGCCGGATCCGCGGCGCTGCTGTTCGGCGTACAGCGCCTCGAAATTGATCGGCTGCAGCAGGAACGGCGGAAAACCGCCTTCTTGCACCAGGCTGGAAATGATCTGGCGCGCGTAGGGGAACAACAGGTTCGGGCAGTAGCTGCCGATGATGCCGGCCTGGTCGCTTTCGTTGAATCCAGCGATGCCGAACAGCCCCGCTTGATGCACTTCGGCCAGATAGGCGGTGCGATCGTTGACCGTGCAGGTGAGCGTGAGAGTCAGCACCACTTCGTAGAGATCGTTGCCCAGGCCGGTGGCGCGCTGGGTCAGGTTCAGTTGCACTTGCGGCGGCTCGCTGATCTCGCCGATGTCCTGGAAGATCTGCGGCGCATTGGGGGCCTCGAAGGATACGTCCTTGACGTAGATCTTCTGCAGCATCAGCTGCGGCTGGCTGGCCGGGCCATTGGCCTGGCCGTTGGCGATGATTTCTGCCATGGGAATCCCTTAGGTTCAGATGGGCGAGCGCACGGGGCGCAAAGGAGGGAATTGTTCCATACATCCCCGGTGGCCGCCATGAGGCGTTTGCCCTGTTACCGGCCAGAATCAGCAGCGAAGCATCCGGGCCAACGCAGCCGGGCGACCGGTTCCACGGTCGCCGGCAGGTCTTTTCCCGCCCCGACCGGACGCTGCCACTGCTCAAACATTGCGCACAGGGCGCGTCTTCTGGGAGAATACGCGGCTCGCCCCTGTCGACCCGGCTTTCCGGGCATGTCCGCAACGCGATGCGGACCTCACGATCTTGGCGAAAGCACTACCCTCCAGCATCGCGTGGCGCATGGCGCCGCTGGGCCGATGTCGCCCTGGCCAACGGGCGGTAAACAAAATTACGGAGGTCATCATGGCCCGTGTATGCCAAGTCACCGGAAAGGGTGTGCAGACCGGCAATAACGTCTCGCACGCCAACAACAAGACCCGTCGCCGCTGGTTGCCCAACCTGCATGAGCGTCGCTTCTGGGTCGCCAGCGAGAACCGCTGGGTGAAACTGCGCGTCTCCAACCAGGCGTTGCGCACCATCGACAAGAAGGGCATCGAGGCCGTGATCGCCGACCTGCGTGCCCGCGGCGAAAAGGTCTGAGGAGTAAGTCATGGCTAACAGCAAGCAAGACAAGATCCGCCTGATCTCGTCGGCCGGTACCGGCCACTTCTACACCACGCAGAAGAACAAGAAGAACACCCCGGACAAATTCGAGTTCAAGAAATACGATCCGGTCGTTCGCAAGCACGTGATCTACAAGGAAGGCAAGATCAAGTGACCTGCTCCAGGCAGGTCATCCGGCGAAAGCCGGGGAACTTTGCCTTGTCGTCTTGAAGAAACCCGCCGTCGTGGCGGGTTTTTTTTGCCCAAAAATTCTCGCGCTTATTGCGATGCCCCGCGCAGCCAGCTGCCGCGTCTGCGACATTGCACCCACCCGCGTGGTTCTTCCCTCCAATCCTTGACAACACGCGACGCCGCGATCGGCGACACTTCGCCATCGGCACTCGATTCCGGCCACGATTTCGGAGCGTTGTATGCGTCCCTTCTTGCGCATGGTTGTGGAAACGAAGTCCAAGGCCGCTGAAGCAGCCAAAGCAGATCACCGCCGTAGCCGGCGCAGGCTTTCGCTGCTCCGCGCCCTGGCAAGCAGCATGCTGGTGCTGATCGCGCTGCTATGCGCAAAACCGGCATATTCGGAAGACGGCTACGAACTATGGCTGCGCTATCACCCGCTGGCCTCAACGCAGGCCACCGCGTATCGAAGCCGCGCATCACAATTGATCATGGCTTCCTCCACGCCCACCCAGGCCGCGGCGCGCGATGAACTGCTGCGCGGCCTGGGCGGTTTGCTCGGCCAAACTCCGCGACTGTCCGATACGGTCACGCGCGATGGCGCGATTATCGCCGGCACGCCGGCGTCGTCGCCGCAACTCGCGCGGCTGCGGCTGGATACCGGACAGCTCGGCAACGAAGGCTATCTGGTCCGAAGCACAATGGTGGACGGTCATCCCGCCACCGTCATCGTTGCCAACCGGGATATCGGTGTTCTCTACGGCGTATTCCATTTCCTGCGCCTGCTGCAAACCGAACAACCGATCGATCATCTTGACGTGCGCGAATGGCCGCGCATAAAACTGCGCGTCCTCGATCATTGGGACAATCTCGACGGCAGCATCGAGCGCGGCTATGCCGGCGCTTCGATCTGGGACTGGTGGAAGCTGCCCGACTGGCTGGAGCCACGCTACACCGACTACGCGCGCGCCGACGCTTCGATCGGCATCAATGGCGCCGTACTCGACAACGTCAACGCCGAGGCAGCGATTCTTACGCCGACGTACTTGCAAAAGGTCGCGGCACTGGCGTCCGTGTTTCGCCCTTACGGCATTCGGGTGTATCTCAGCGTTCGCTTTAGCTCGCCGATGGAAATCGGCGGCTTGAAAGCCGCCGATCCGTCCGATCCGCAGGTACAGCGCTGGTGGCGCGAAAAAGCCGATGCGATCTACCAGCTCATTCCCGACTTTGGCGGCTTCCTGGTCAAGGCCAACTCGGAGGGCCAGCCTGGTCCGCAAGATTACGGCCGCACGCATGCGGACGGCGCGAACATGCTTGCCGATGCGCTCGCACCGCACGGCGGTGTCGTCATGTGGCGCGCGTTCGTCTACTCGCAAGCCAATAAGGACGATCGCGCCAAGCAGGCATACGAAGAATTCAAACCGCTCGATGGCCAGTTCCGTCCCAATGTGCTGTTGCAGGTGAAGAACGGATCGGTCGACTTCCAGCCAAGGGAGCCCTTCAGCCCGCTTTTCGGCGCCATGCCAAAGACGCCGCTGATGATGGAATTCCAGATCACCAAGGAATACCTCGGCTTCGCCACGCATCTGGTTTACTTAGGTCCGCTGTACCAGGAGGTGTTGTCGGCCGACACGTTGGTGGATGGCAAGGGCTCTACCGTCGCGAAGGTGATCGACGGGGCGCTGGATCGCCACACGCTCTCAGGCATGGCCGGCGCCGCCAACATCGGCACCGACCGCGACTGGTGCGGCTCCACATTCAACCAGGCCAACTGGTACGTATTTGGCCGCCTGGCCTGGAATCCGACGCTATCGGCACGCGCCATTGCCGACGACTGGGTGCGCATGACCTTCACCAACGACGAAGCATTCGTCAGGCCCGTGGTCGACATGATGATGGGCTCGCGCGAAGCCGCCGTCGATTACATGACCCCGCTCGGCCTGCATCACCTGATGGCCTACGGCAGCCACTACGGACCGGCGCCCTGGGATACCAGCCCGCCGCGTGCCGACTGGCGCCCGGCCTACTATCACCAGGCGGACCGCCACGGCATCGGCTTCGACCGGACCCGTACCGGCAGCGATGCCGTCGATCAATACGCGCCACCGCTCGCTGCGCAGTTCAACGATATCAAGCAGACGCCCGAGCAATACCTGCTCTGGTTCCATCATGTGTCCTGGGACTATCGCCTGCGTTCCGGCCATACGCTGTGGTACGAACTGGTGGCGCATTACACGCATGGCGTGGATGAAGTGAAGCAGATGCAGGAAACCTGGCGGCGGCTGGACGGCTATATCGATCCGGAACGCTACCGGCAGGTTGCCGCGTTCCTGGCTATTCAGGAAAAAGAAGCGCAATGGTGGCGCGACGCCTGCATTGCCTATTTCCAAAGCATGTCCGGGCGTCCCTTGCCGCCCGGATTTGCACCACCCCAACACTCGCTCAAATACTACGAATCGCTTTCCTTTCCCTACGCGCCGGGGACCAATCCATCCGCCCTCGGATCGCATTGATCACGACAGTGCAAGAGAACGAAGGACGCCCTTGCCCACGCGCGTGTACGGATAAACCACGATCACGCCGCGCATCCAACAAAAAGCCCGCCATCGAGGCGGGCTTTTTGCATTGGAGCGGTGGGTCGCGCGATGAATCAGGCGTTGCTGCCGACCAGCGAGTAGCTCTTCAGGCGCTGCGCGAAATCCTGCAGCGCACGAATGCCGCTCTGCTCGGCCTCGGCGATCCACTGCTGCAAACCCTTCAACGCCTGGTCGGCACCGCGCTGTTCCATCAGCTCGGCAAGGCGGTTGCGGAATTCGCATACCGTGCTGAGAGTCGGACGCTTGGCCAGCACCGCCTGCATGCGCTCGCGGCCCTCGCCATCGAGCCAGCGACCGCCATCGGCGAGCGCGCGCCGCAGGCGACGCGGTGTGGCCTTGATGTTTTCGCCGGCATGCTGCGCTTCGTCGCGCAGGGTGGGGACGATCACGTTGCGGTAATAGTCGGTCATGGCCTGGAAGCGGTGGGTAAGCACGGCTTTCAGCGTCTCGGCATCCGGCAGGTGCACATTGGGGCGCACGTCCAGCGAAGGTGCCACGCGCAGCACCTTGGCAAGGCCCAACGCACGCAAGACACAGATCATGGCCCAGCCGATGTCGAACTCCCACTTGCGCAGCGCGAACTTCGCCGAGCTCGGGAAGGCGTGATGATTGTTGTGCAGCTCTTCGCCGCCAATCCAGAAACCCCAGGGAATCAGGTTGGTGGCCGTGTCGGAGCTCTCGAAATTGCGATAGCCCCACCAATGGCCAATGCCGTTGACGAAGCCGGCAGCCCAGAACGGGATCCAGGCCATCTGCACAGCCCACACGGCCAGGCCGATCACGCCGAACAGGGTGACATTGATGATCAGCATCAGCGCCGGCCCCCAGTAGGGATGGCCGCTATAGAACTTGCGCTCAAGCCAGTCGTCAGGCGTGCCGCGGCCGTACTTTTCCAGGTCTTCCGTCACGAAGCTGGCATCGCGATACAGCGAAACGCCATCCCAGAAAACTTTCTTGATGCCATAGATCTGCGGGCTATGCGGATCTTCCTCCGTCTCGACCTTGGCATGGTGCTTGCGATGCACCGCGACCCACTCCTTGGTGACCATGCCCGTGGTGAGCCAGCCCCAGAAACGGAAGAAATGCGAGATCGACGGATGCAGGTCGACGCCGCGATGCGTCTGGCAGCGGTGCAGGTAGAGCGTGACAGTGAAAATGGTGATCTGGGTGACCACCAGCAAGTAGACGAGGATCGCCACCCACCCGGCACCGCTCACGCCGCTCGAAAGGAAGTGCAGCACAGCATCGAACATCTTTGGATTACCTGGATAACGTTGAAAAGCAGTCTAGTTGAGGGTGTCCGTACCCACCAGCATGGTAGCCCCTTGCTACTTCGACTTCTGTTAAGAGCGCCACTTCGTGACAAACAACGGTTGTCTAGCGGATGGGGTCACCCTGACAATCATGCAATGAACGCGCCCAAACCTGCTTCACCTCCCGTATTGCAACTCGAAGCGGTCAACCGGCACCGTGCGGGCCGCCCGGCCGTGCGCGATCTCAGCCTGCGGCTGGAAGCGGGCCAGATCCTTGGCCTGCTTGGGGTGAACGGGGCCGGCAAGTCCACCACGCTGGCCATGGTGGCCGGCGCCTTGCGCCCCGATAGCGGCGCGATCCGGCTGCAAGGCCAGGATTTCCTGGAGTATCCCGAACTGGCCCGGCGGGTCATCGGCTGGCTACCGGAAGGTGCCCCGCTATGGCCGGAACTGACCGTCAGCGAACATCTGGACGCGCATGGTCGCCTGCGCGGCATGGCCGGCGCCGCTCTGCGCGAGGCCCGCGAGACGGCCCTCGCGCGGCTGGAACTGAACGACATGGCGCGGCGACTGGCCGGCGTATTGTCGCAGGGCCAGCGCCAGCGCCTCGGACTGGCTTGCGCGCTGCTGCACCGGCCCGCCTTGCTGGTGCTGGATGAACCGTCCAATGCGCTCGATCCCGTGCAAGTGGTGGCTTTGCGCGGTTTGTTGCGCGAACTGGCTGCGGGCGGCACCGCGGTGATCCTGTCCACGCACCAGCTGACCGAAATCACGGCGGTATGCGATCGCGTGGCGATCCTGCACGGCGGCATCCTGCGCCATGACGCAGCGCTGCCCGCGGACCAGCACGCCGCACTGGAAAAAATCTTTTTCGACATCGCGCTCAACGGCAAGGCGGAAGCCGCATGACCCTTTTCGCCGTGACGCGGCTGGAACTGCGCCGCCTGTTCGTGCGTCCGCTCGGTTGGATCGTCGCCGCCCTGGCGCTGGCGGAACTGGGCTGGCGCTTCGCACTGCTGTTGCAGATTTTCCTGTTGAACCAGATAAAGCTGGCGGCGCTGCCGGACGGCCCCGGCTATACCGACTTGGTGGTGGTGCGCATGGACAGCAGTTTCATTACCGGCAGCCCATTGCCGTTCGGCCTGATCGAACTGGCCTTGCTGCTGGTTCCGCTATTGACCATGTCGACCCTGGCTGGCGAACGCAATGCCGGCACCTTGCCGCTGCTGTTCGCCAGCGGCCTTTCCGCATCGCGCATAGTGCTCGGCAAATATCTTGCGGTGCTGATCTGGCTGGCGTTGTGGCTGGCGCTCGCGCTGGTGATTCCGATGAGCCTTGCGCACGGCGCTACGCTTGATTGGGGCAAGCTCGCCGCCGCCAGCCTGGGAACGTTCCTGGCGCTGGCGGTGCTCGGCGCCATTGGCGTGGCGTGCTCGGCGTTCGCATCGCATCCGGCAGTGGCCGCGGTGGCCGCGTTGATGGTGGGCATCGGCTTGAATTGCATCAATCTTGGCGCGCAGCTGGCGGGCGTCAGCAACGGGTTCCTCAATTGGCTGGCGATGAGCCCGCATCAGGAAACCTTGTTGCGCGGATTGGTATCGAGCGCGGATATCGTGTGGTTCCTGCTCGCCATTGCGGTGGCATTGGCGCTGGGCACGCAGCGTCTCGCTGCCGATCGGGAGCGCGGCTGATGATTTTCGCACGCCGTCTCCATGGCTGGCTGTTCGCCTTGCTGATCCTGCTTGGCGCCGGCGCGATCGGCTACCTCACCGCGCGCCACGATCGCGTCGCCGATTGGACTTATGGCCACCGCGTCAGCCTGTCGCCGGAAACACGCGCCGTGCTGGCGAAGCTGGATGGCCCGGTCGAGATCGTCAGCTACGCCAATCCGCAAGGCGATCTGCGCCAGACCATCGCAGCCGTGCTGCAACGCTACCAGCAAGCCAAACCTGACTTGCGCTTGAGCTTCGTCGATCCGCAGCAAGACCCCGCCGCCATGCGCAACCTTGGCATTACGGTCGATGGCGAACTGATCCTGCACTATCGCGATCGCGAGCAACGCCTCGACACGCTGACCGAGCGCAGCCTGACCGATGCGCTGGAACGCCTGGTGCGCGGCAATGACCGCATCGTCGCCTTTGTCACCGGCGACGGGGAGCGCCGCCCGGACGGGGTCGCCAACGCGGACCTCGGCCTGTTCGTCTCGCAGCTCGAACAGAGCGGCATGCGCGCCGTACCGCTGAATTTCTCGCAGACCGCAACCGTGCCCGATCATACCGACCTGGTCGTGCTCGCCAGCCCGCAGGCAGCGCTGGCGCCGGGCGCGGCGAAGGCATTGGTCGATTACCTTGGCAGCGGCGGCAACCTGCTCTGGCTCGCCGATCCGGGCAATCAGGATCCGAGCCTGCAACCGCTGGCCGATGCCCTGGGCATACGTGTGCTGCCAGGCGAACTGGTGGATGCATCCTCCACGGCACTGGGACTGAAGGACCCACGCATGATCGCACTCGGCGATTATCCGCCTGGCGCCATCACGCGCGGCTTCACGCTCACCACGCTGTTCCCGGAAGTCGCGCCGCTGGCACAGGTGCGCAAGAGCGAATGGCAGATCGCTCCCTTCCTGCGCTCCAGCCCGCAAGCCGTGGTGCAATCCCTGACCGATACGCCAGCGGCTTCGCTGAAAGGTCCGCTCGATTTTGCGTTCGCACTGAGCCGGCTGTCGCCCAGCCCGGCCAAGAGCGAGCAGCGCGTCGTGGTGATCGGCAACGGCGACTTCCTGTCCAACAGCTATCTTGGCAACGGCGGCAACCGCGCCCTGGGTGAACGTATCTTCGATTGGCTGCTGGGCGACGATCAGTTGATCAACCTGCCTTCGCGCGGGGCGCCCGATCGCGTATTGACTGTCTCGCAGGGCGCATTGAATGTATTGAGCACGGCTTTCATCGTTGCCATGCCGCTGGTGTTGCTGTTGCTCGGCGGCTTCATCGCGTGGCGTCGCCGTCGCGCATGAAGCGAGCAGCGCGTCGACTGGGATGGACGCTGGCCGCGGTAATCGTGCTGCTGGCGGTGGCGTGGTGGCAACTGCGCAGCGACCGGCTGGCCGCACCCGGCACCTTGCTGCCGCTCGATCCGGAGGCCATCACGCGCGTGGACCTGCAGGCCGGCCGTGCGCCGGCCGAACATTACGCCAAGCGCGAAGGCCACTGGTGGCGCATCGATCCGGCTCCGATCACACGCGCCGACGACCTGCGCCTGGGCGAACTGGTACGCATCGCCGCCGCGCCAGTGCAGGATTGGCAATCCGCGAGCCGCTATGATTTCGCCAAGATCGGCCTCGCGCCACCGCAGGCCAAACTGGATCTGGACGGCCAAACCCTGCTATTCGGCGGCATGACGGCACTCGGCCGGAACGTCTATGTGCAGGCAGGCCAGCGCGTAGGCATCGTATCGCTGCGTTACCTGCCGCGTTCCGCGCAAAGCACATCCGTCAAGGCACTTTGACATGCCCGAGTTGCCGGAGGTCGAAACCACCCGACGCGGCATCGCACCGCACCTGATCGGCCGGCGCATTGCCTCGGTCATCCTGCGCCGGGCGGACTTGCGCTGGCCGATTCCAGGCGAAATCACCGAACAGCTGCCAGGCCAGCGTATCGAAGAAGTAGAACGCCGCGCCAAATACCTGCTGTTGCACACGCATGCCGGCAGCGCGTTGCTGCATCTGGGCATGACCGGCGTGCTGCGCGTGCTGCCGCCGGACGTAGCGCCCGGTGTGCACGATCACGTCGATATCCAGCTTGAGCCTTTACCAGGCGATCGCGCGCGCATGCTTCGCTTTACCGATCCGCGCCGGTTCGGCTGCCTGCTGTGGCAGCCGCCTGGCGAGACGCATGAATTGCTTGCAAGGCTCGGTCCGGAACCGCTTACTGACGCATTCGATGGCGATTTGCTGTGGCGGCGTTCGCGCGGCCGCAAGGCGGCGGTAAAACTGTTCCTGATGGATAACGCGGTCGTGGTCGGCGTGGGCAACATTTACGCGAGCGAAGCGCTATTTGCCGCCGGCATCGATCCGCGCCGTCCGGCGGGAGCGTTATCGCGCGCACGCTACCAGCGGCTGGCCGCCGAGGTAAAACGCATTCTCGCCTGGGCGATCGAACGGGGCGGCACTACGCTGCGCGACTTCCTCAATCCGGATGGCGCACCGGGCTATTTCTTCCGCGAACTCTTCGTCTATGGCCGAGAGGGCGAGCCGTGCAAGGTTTGCGGCACGGCGATCCGCCAAGGAGTGATCGGGCAACGCTCCACGTTCTGGTGCCCGCATTGCCAGAAATGACGGACAACCGCGTCAATCCGGCCAGTGGAAAGTTACATGGGTATTGTTGAATTGCGGATCGTCGTAGCCGCCGCCCAACTCGGCCGTAAGGCCACCGAACATGCCGTCGACTTCCAGCGCCTGCCCGTCGACGAAATGCGCGCCGAGCGCCTCCAGCTCGACCAGCCGCTGGCATAGCGCGCCGGCACGGTCGGTGTCATCCAGGGGAACGTTGCGCAGGCTGATATCGGGCCGGCCGAACTTGCGCAGGCCGCGCGTATGGATCCACTGGCGATCGTGCTCTTCCTCATCGCGCAGGATCAGCACATGGTTGCGCAGCGGCGCGCCATCCTTGACCAGATAATGGCTGCGCCATGCTTCGGCGCTGAACAGGGTGAGGATCTGCGGATCGAGGATCGCCACGCCGCCGATATCGAGCAAGCCGGCCAGCACGCCATAGGTGTCGCGCAGGTAGCCGGTGTCGGGCGAATCGTTGAAACGCCCGTGGAGCACCAGCACCTGCGGCGCGGCCATCGCCTTTTCGAACGCTTCGGGCGCATCGTTCTTGAATAGATCGCCCAGCGGGCCTTTCAAGGGATAGCCTTCCCAATCGCGCAACACATAGTGGTGATGGCTGCTCATCTTCACGGCGTCGGGCAGGCCATCGCTGCCGTACGCGGCGGATGGCACCCTGGTTGGCTTGAAATCGCCGAACACGTAAAAGTGCAGCAGGATCTCTTCGTCGCCAGGTTGCCAGTGCGGACGCTGCCAGGCGGGAAAGTAGACCGGGTTGCTCATGGGTTTATCCTTGTGTTTTTTTCCACGCCCTTTCGAGGCGAGGAATAGGTGTCGCTAGGCTTCGTCATCCAGCGGCAAGCCAGGCCGCTTCAATTCGATGCGGCCGCGCCCTTGGGTAATCTTCTTGAACTCGGCCCGGCTCACCGAGACATAGCGTTCGTTGCCGCCGATCTCAACCTGCGGCCCTTCGGTAATCGCGCGTCCGTTTTCATCCACGCGCACCACCATGGTGGCCTTGCGGCCGGTATGGCAGATGGTCTTGATTTCTTCCAGGCTGTCGGCCCAGGCCAGCAGATAGCGGCTGCCCTCGAACAGCTCGGCGCGAAAATCGGTGCGCAAGCCATAGGCCAGCACCGGAATGTCGAGGTGATCGACCACATCGGTGAGCTGCCAGACCTGCGCCTTGCGCAGGAACTGCGCTTCATCCACGAACACGCAATGCAGGTCGCCATGCGCGGCGATGTCGGCCTGCACCAGCGCATAGAGATCGGCGTCGCCGGTAAAGCGCTGCGCCTGCGATTGCAAACCGATACGCGATGCCACGATGCCTTCGCCGTAGCGATTGTCCAGCGCAGGCGTGAGGATGAGCGTGCGCATGCCGCGCTCGTAATAGTTGTAGGCGCTTTGCAGCAGGTTGGTCGTCTTGCCGGCGTTCATTGCCGAGTAATAGAAATACAGCTTGGCCATGGTCCCCACCGCACATGTGACGGCACATGGTAACGCCATTGCAAACGATCCGATTCGTGTGTCATCCACGGAACCGTTCGCCCACCGGCCTGTCTACCTGGACCCCATCGCGCCTGCGATGCGGGCAGGAAGCAACGAGAGCTGTACTCCTAAGGACTAGACAAGGACAGATCATGACCCACTATCGAATGGCCACCGCCCTGGCCCTCGCACTGGCCTGCGCTGCCGGCGCCGCTTCGGCCGATATCGCCCAGGCCGCCGCCCCTGCATCCTCTGCTGCGGCAACGCGAGATTTCCAGCAGCTGTCGGAGCAAGGCAGCCAGGCTTTCCAGGACATCGAAATCGCCCGCATCGCGATTTTCAACGGCCATCCCCAGGTCGCCGTTACGCTGATCAAGCGTGCCCAGCTATCGCTCATCAAGGCCGAGTCGGACGGCACTGCCTTTGACAAGGCCGAGGCCGATCTGAAAAGCCCGCCCCGACATGCCAATCCGGCGCCGGCAGCCCATGGCGCGCCGGTTCGCTGGCTACCGATCGGCGCGGATTTCTCGCTCGACCAGGATTATTCAGCCGATCCGGCCAAGGCGGCCGCAGTCGCTGCCTCCAACGTCCACCTGAAGAAAGGCGAGCGCGACAAGGCGATCGAAACGCTGCGCCTGGCCAACATCAAGCTCTCCTGCACGCTGGCCCTGGTGCCGGCCGGAACCATCGCCGCCGACGTCGATGAAGCCGCCACGCTGCTGGCCCATGGCAAATACTACGAAGCCAATCTGAGCCTCAAGCACGTGCAGGACAGCGTGCGCTATGACTGGGTCGACCTCAACGCCAGGCCGGCCAAGAACGCCACGGCGCCCGTGAAGATGGGCTTGACGGAGCCGGTGACGAGTTCGACGCACGACGCAGCCGACGATGCGCATGCGAACAAGTAAGGCGTTGTAAGCCATAGGGCAACCGCCATGCGACACCACGCGCCCTGCCGTTTCCCGGCGGCAGGGCGCCATTCGTTCCGCGCCGCTGTTACCATCATGCGCCGCGCCTTGACGCCCGCCCCATTCCGCCCGACGCATGCTCAACCCCCAACAACTGGCCGCCGTCGAACATGTCGATAGCCCGCTGCTGGTGCTCGCCGGCGCCGGGTCCGGCAAAACGTCGGTCATCACCCAGAAAATCGCGCATCTGGTGCAGCGGCGGAAGCTGCCCGCTTCGAAGGTCGCGGCGATCACCTTTACCAACAAGGCGGCGCGCGAAATGCGCGAGCGTGTCGGCAAACTGGTCAGCGCGGAGGATGCGCAAGCGCTCACCGTGTGCACGTTCCACGCGCTTGGCCTGAAATTCCTGCAGATCGAACACGCGCGCGCCGGCCTGCGTCGTGGGTTTTCCGTGCTGGATGCCGACGACAGCGAGAACATCGTCAAGGAACTTGCGCCCAAGGGCGCGAAACCGGATGTACTGTTTGGCCTGCGCAGCCTGCTCAGCCGCGCCAAGAACAGCGGCCTCTCGCCGGAAGAAGCGCTCGCTGCCGCACGCAGCCCGCGCGAGCTGGACGCGGCCACGATCTACGAGATGTACCAGCAGCGCCTTGCCGCCTTCAATGCGGTCGACTTCGATGACCTGATCCGGTTGCCGTTGCGCATCCTCGAAACCGACGAGGAATGCCGCAATGGCTGGCGCGAACGCCTGCGCTACCTGCTGGTGGACGAGTACCAGGACACCAACGATGCGCAATATCGCCTGCTGAAAGCGTTGTCCAGCGAGCGCGGCCATTTTACTTGCGTGGGCGATGACGATCAGTCGATCTATGCCTGGCGCGGCGCGAATCCGGAAAACATCGACCAGCTCGGCAAGCATTGGCCCAGCCTGCGCGTGATCAAGCTGGAACAGAACTACCGCTGCGGCAAGCGCATCCTGCGCGCCGCCAACCAGCTGATCGCCAACAATCCGCACCTGCACGTCAAGAAGCTGTGGAGCGAGCACCCGGAAGGCGCGCCGATCCGCGTGATCGAGTGCAAGGACAACGAGCACGAGGCCGAGCGCATCGCCGGCATGGCCGCCACCCTGGCCGAAAAGCACAAAGTGCGCTGGCACGACATGGCGATTCTTTATCGCGGCAATTTCCAGGCGCGTCCGCTGGAAAAAGCCCTGCGCCTGGCACGTGTGCCCTATCACCTTACCGGCGCGCTGTCGTTTCTCGATCGCGCCGAAGTGAAAGACCTGCTCTGCTATCTGCGCCTGCTGACCAATCCCAGCGATGACGCCGCCTTCCTGCGCGTGGTGAACGTGCCCAAGCGCGAGATCGGCGCCACCACGCTGGAGAAACTTGGGCAGATTGCCCAGACGCGGCATGGCTCGCTGCTTGAAGCCACGCGCAGCGACAGTGTGCTGCGCCAGCTGAGCCCACGCCCTGCGGCCGCCCTCGCTTCGTTCTCCGAGCTGCTGGACGAGTTGCGCAGCGCGTCGCTGCACGAAAGCGCCGCCGAGCTGGTGGATCGCGTGCTGGCGCGCACCAACTATGCCGCCCATATTGCTTCGTCCTCGCCGGATGCCACCTTGCGCGAGCGCCGCCTCGGCAACCTGCGCGAACTGGCCGAATGGTTCCGGGCCATGCAGAAAGGCGGCAACAGCGCCGGCGACCTCGCCTCGCAACTGGCGCTGCTCAGTCACGCCGATCGCGACGAGCCAGGCAATGCGCTGCGCATGATGACCCTGCATGCCGCGAAAGGACTGGAATTTCGCTTTGTTTTCATCGTCGGCTGCGAGGAAGGCACATTGCCGCACGATGGCGCCATCGACGAAGGCCGCATCGACGAGGAACGCCGCCTGATGTACGTGGGCATCACCCGCGCCAAGGAATTGCTGACGCTCTCGTGGTCGGCGCGCACCAAGCGCTACGGCGAAGTGCATAGCAACCAGCCCAGCCGCTTCCTGCACGAACTGCCGCAGGCTGATCTGCACTGGGAGGGCAAGGACCCGGAAGCCGACAAGGAAGCCGTGCGTGAAACGGCCGAATCGCATATGGCCAAGATTGCCGCGATGCTTGCCGGCAACTGAGGGAAGCACGGGCCATGCAGCATGACTGACCACGGTTTTCCGGACGAACAGCGCCAAGGCCTGTATCGGGCCATCCATGAACGCCGCGACGTGCGCTCGCAATTCCTGCCCGATCCGATCGCCCCGGAAATCTTGGCGCGCCTGCTGCACGCCGCGCATCACGCGCCTTCGGTCGGCTTCATGCAGCCGTGGGATTTCGTGATCGTCGACAGCATCGAAATGAAACGCGCTGTCAAGGCGCTTTACGACCAGGCCAACACCGAGGCGGCAAGTCATTACACGGATGAGCGCGCAGCGTTGTACCGGCGGTTGAAACTGGAAGGCATCGTCGACAGCCCGATCAATGTTTGCATCACCTGCGACCGGCAACGCGGCGGCCCGCACGTGCTCGGACGCAACACGATGCTGGACACCGATCTTTTCAGTACCTGCCTGGCGGTGCAAAACCTGTGGCTCGCGGCGCGCGCGGAAGGCATTGGCGTGGGCTGGGTCAGCATTGTCGATCCGACGCAGCTGGCCCGAACGCTTGGATTGCCTGAACACGTCTATCCGGTGGCCTATCTTTGCCTCGGGCATGTCAGCGAATTCCTGCCCAGACCGGAACTGGAAATCGCCGGCTGGCGCTCACGCTTGCCGCTGGAACAGCTGCTTCACGGCAACCAATGGCAGGGCCACGTCGATGACGCGGCCTTGATAGCGGCCATCCACGAGATCAGCTCCGGCGAGACCAAGGCATAGTCGCCCGCTTTCGCTTTAACGCATTGTGCATCAAGGCATTTCATCGGATAGCTCTCGCAAAAACACGCTCTGAACCGCTTCTAGCGCAAGCCTGTCCTCGGCCCTCTCCCCACAAGGGAGGAAACCATCAGCCTGTGAAACGGCGATGACGCTCAAACCATTCCTTCCGTTTCAAGCTCGCTCTTGAGGTATGCGTAGTAAATCGGCGCCGCGATCAAACCCGCCACGCCGAAAGCCGCCTCCATCGCCAGCATCGCCACCAGCAGCTCCCAGGCACGTGCGCGGATCTGCGTGCCGACGATGCGCGCATTGAGGAAATACTCCAGTTTGTGGATGACGATCAGGAACGCAAGCGACACCGCCGCTACCCACATCGATACCGACAAGCCGGCGATCGTCACCGCGGTGTTGGAAATCAGGTTGCCGATCACCGGCAGCAGGCCCGCCAGGAAGGTCACCACCACCAGCGTCTTCGCCAGCGGCACGTGGACATCCATCACGGGCAACACGCCCAGCAGGAACACGCCCGTGGCAGCCGTGTTGATCAGCGAAATCTTGATCTGCGCAAAAACGATATGGTGGAATGCCTCGGCCAAGTGCTGGCAGCGTTCGCCCAGCGCGGCGGCCAGCGGACCGATCTGGTGCGAAGGCCGCTCCCGATTGAGCGCCACCAGCGCACCCAGCACCAATCCAACGATGATGCGCACCAGTACCCGCGCCGTTTCCTTGCCGGCGTTCTGCAGGCCCATTGCATGCTTGCGCGTGAGGTCCAGCGCCATCACGCGCAGTTCGTCGACGCTGTCGGGCAACCAGCTGGTAAGCGCCGCAGGCAATTGCTGGCGCGCCCTTTCCACCAGCGGCATCAGCTGCTGCTGCCACAGCATGCCGGGATTGCCGACCTCGTTGCGGAAAAAGCCGATCAACACGATCACCAGCAAGGTCAGCAGCCCCACTACCACCACACCCAGCACCGTAACCACCACCAGGCGCGCACGTTCGCCGGAGATGCGGCGGCCGAGCAAGGGCGTCATCGCATGCACCAGTTCGTACACCAGCAGCCCCGCAAACAGCGCAGGCAGCAGATGCAACAGCAACACCAGCACCAGTGCGGAGCCGGCGAGGACGTAACTGGCGATGCGAATGCCGCGGGCGGATGCAAGCGGTGCGGGCACGTTGATGACCTATGGCAGACCCGAGTTCCGGCAAGTCTGTCATAAACTTGCGCCATCCTCTGCGGCCGTCGTCTTTCCTACAGGGTGTTCCATCCATGTCCAAGTTCCTGCCTGCGCTTGTGGGAGCGCTTGTGCTTTGCGGTTGCGCCAGCCACGCGCCGCATTCTTTCGCGCCCACGCCGGCAACCACGACGGGATCGGTGCCCAACCCGGCAGCGATGCCGACTGCTCCGGCCGACGACAACCTCAACGCCGTGGCCTGGACGCAGACGGCGCTCGAGCACGACCTGATCTACCTGGAGACCTATCGCAGCGCGCAGTCACAGTTGCTCGCCGCGTTGAAAGACAACCACTGGGATGCGCTTTCCCCGGACGACCGCGCTGCACCCTACCCGGGCCTGAAGCCCGCGGTGATCCTGGACATCGACGAAACCGTGCTCGACAACTCGCCCTACCAGGCGCGCCTGATCCGCCATGGCGGCGAATACAACGAGGCCGATTGGGCCAGGTGGTGCAAGGAAGAACGCGCACGGGCGCTGCCGGGAGCGGTGGCGTTCACGCAATTCGCGGCCCGTCACGGCATCGCCGTGATCTATATTTCCAACCGCTCGCAAGACCTGGATCGCGCGACCATCGATAACCTGCTCAAGGCAGGCCTGCCGGTGGCCGGCCCCGATGCGTTCCTGGGCCTGGGCACCCTGCTGCGCGGCTGCGACCAGATCGGCACGGAAAAGCATTGCCGTCGCCAGCTGGTCAGCCAGCGCTACCGCGTGCTGATGCAATTCGGCGACCAGCTTGGCGATTTCGTCAGCGTATTGGACAACACCGACACCGGCCGCGCCCAAGCGATGACGCCTTACCTCGGCTGGATCGGCAAGCGCTGGTTCGTGCTGCCCAATCCAACCTACGGCGCGTGGGAGCCGGCCCTGTTCCATAACGCATGGAGCACGCCACGCGATCAACGGCGCCAACTGAAGATTCAATCCCTGCGTACAGACTGATTGAATTTCAATGAGTTAAGCGAGGCTATCTCATGTATTGCTTTAAGATGAGCTCGCTCGTATCATGGCACCGCCGAACCTGCTGACCTCCAATTTCCGCAGGCATGGCCATTTCCCTTCCGGCACTGCCGGTATAACCCTGCGAGGCCCAACGCCCGCGGGGTTTTCTTTTGGGAGCGTTTCCGACACGCATCATCGGTTACCGCCGTGCAGGCTACGCGCCGATCGCGGACAGGCTCTAAGATGCACGGCGCCCCGACCATACGGCGCCGTCGCGTCCCTTGTCCGGGCAACCGCTCATAGTTCTTCCATGCGAGACATTCCATGCGTTTTCAGTTACTTGGCCGCAGCTTGCTGCTGTTTGCAATGTTCGCGCTGGCCGCCTGCCATAAGCAGGAAGACAGCATTACCGCGTCGGGCGGCGCCACGCCGGAGGCGGCCGTGCAGCAATCCGCGGCGCTGATCAAGGCCGGCGACTTCGCCGGTTTCTGGAAGCATGCCCTGCCTCCCTCCGACTATGCCAACCTGCGCGCCGACTGGACGCATCCGCGCCCTGGCCAGCACGCGATCACCGCGGAAGACCGCGTCCGCTTCGACCAGGCAGTCAAGCAGCTGACAGCGCCCAATGCCGAAACGACGCTGTACGACCAGCTCAAGCCCAAGCTGATCCAGATGGACCAGCAGTACCACGATCAGCTGCCGGTGCTGATCGGCATCGGCCAGGCCATTCTCACCAGCAGCATCGCGCAGAACACCACGCTGACGGAAAGCGAGAAGCAGCAGGCCCGCGATGCACTCAACGTATTGCTGCCCTGGGCCCAGCAGACGCCATGGTTCGACCAGGACAAGGCCAAACAGGCGGTCGCCATAACAGTAGCCACGACCCGCCAGCTTCATCTGACAAGCGCGGACCAGCTGCAGAACATGGATTTCGACGCGGCGATGAAGGAATACGCCATCGCCTACGGCGGCATCAAGCAACTGCTCGCCATCTACGGGTTGTCCATCGATGACACGCTCGATTCGGTGAAGGTCAGCACCATCGGCATCGATCACGGGCAAGCACATGTGAAAGTCGATTACACCCTGCTCGGCAAACCGCTGAGCGCCGATTCCCAGCTGGTATTGGTCGATGGTCGCTGGTACAGCAAGGACCTGATCGATAGCGAACGCGCCCAGCATCAACAATGGCTGCATCCGCCTGCACCGGCCACAAGCGCCCAGGCGCCCGCGGCCAGCGCCTCCTCCCGCACCGCGCTGGCGACAAAACCGTGAAGTAAGACGCACCCGCTACACTATGCACATGCCGATGATGACGACCGCGGACCCCGCATACCGCAGCCGAGCCCCCTGGTGGTTCAATCTCGCCGGGCACCTGCTCGAGCCCTGGTTGCGGATCCGCCGCGACCCAGCCGAGCCGGCCACCCTGCTGCGCGGCGACGCGCCCGTTTGCTACGTGATCGAGCGCGACGGTTTCTCCGATGCGTTGATCCTCGAGCGCGCCTGCCGCGAGGCGGGCTTGCCCAGCCCCATGCGGCCGCTGGCGCATACCCGCCGCCGCCGCTCGGTATTCGCGCTGGCCCGGCGCGACGGCGAACTGTTCGGCCGCAATCGCCAGCGTTCGCCAAACGAACCGTTCGGACAATTGATCCGCTCGCTGGAAGGTTTTCCAGAACGCGATATCCAGATCGTGCCCGTCTCCATCTACGTTGGCCGCGCGCCGACGCGCGAAAGCGGTTGGTTCAGCGTGCTGTTCTCGGAAAACTGGGTGGTGGTCGGCCGCTTCCGGCGCATGCTCGCATTGCTGCTCAACGGTCGCGATACCGTGGTGCATTTCTCCGCACCGGTCTCGTTGCGCACAGTGATGAACGAAGCCGGCGAGATCCGTCCGGAACGTTTCGCGCGCAAGCTGGCGCGCGTGTTGCGCACGCATTTCCGTCGTATCCGCGCCGCGGTGATCGGCCCCGACCTGTCGCACCGCCGTACCGTGGTCGATGCCGTGCTCAATGCCGAACCGGTGCGTGCCGCGATCGCCTCCACTGCTGCCAAGGAAAACATCAGCTACGCCAAGGCCTGGGAACGCGCGCACAAGATGATGGTGGAAATCGCCGCCGACTATTCGCATCCTGTGGTACGTTCGGCATCGTTCCTGCTGCGCAATTTCTGGAACAAGCTGTACGACGGCATCACCATGCACCACTTCGACAAGGCCCGCGCTGCGGCGCCCGGCTATGAAGTGGTCTATGTGCCCAGCCATCGCAGCCATGCCGATTACTTGCTGATGTCGTACCAGTTGCATGCCTCGGGCGTGGTGGTGCCGCACATCGCGGCCGGCGTGAATCTCAACCTGCCGCTGATCGGCCCGATCCTGCGCCGCGGCGGCGCGTTCTTCCTGCGCCGCAGCTTCAAGGGCAATGCGCTGTATCCGGTCGTGTTCAATGAATACGTCGCCCAGCTGATCGATCGCGGCGTGCCGATGGAATATTTCATCGAAGGCGGGCGCTCGCGCACCGGCCGCCTGCTCGCGCCGCGCGCCGGCATGCTGGCGATGACGGTGCGCGCCTTCCTGCGCGCGCCGCGTCGTCCCGTGCTGTTCCAGCCGGTCTACATCGGCTACGAGAAGCTGATGGAGGGCAAGAGCTACATCGGCGAACTCTCCGGTAAGCCGAAAGAGAAAGAATCGCTGCTCGGACTGCTCCGTGGCCTTGGCGTGTTGCGCCAGCGGTATGGGCACGTGTCGCTGAATTTCGGCGAGCCGATCGAATTGACGCCGCTGCTCGACGACGCCAGCAGCGCGTGGCGCGAGACCACTGCCGACCCGGGCAGCAAGCCCGAATGGCTCAATGCGGTGGTCGATCGGTTGGCGGAAAAAATCCAGGTCAACATCAATCGTGCCGCCGACGTGAATCCAATCAACTTGCTGGCGTTGGCGCTGCTGGCCACGCCCAAGCATGCGATGGCCGAAAGCGATCTGCTCGCGCAACTGGACCTGGTGAAGGCGCTGCTCGAGGAGCTGCCCTATTCCGACCGCGTGACGCTTACGCCGCTGGCGCCCGACGCCATCATCGCCTACGGCGAGCAAATGGGCTGGATCACGCGCGTGCGCCACCCGCTGGGCGACGTACTGACGGTGGAGGGCGAGCCGGCGGTACTGCTGAGCTACTTCCGCAACAACGTACTGCATCTGACCGCCGCCGCTGCCTGGGTCGCGTGTTGCTTTCTCAACAACCGGCGCATGTCGCGCGCGTCGATTTTGCGGCTCGGCCGCATCATCTATCCCTTCATCCAGGGCGAACTGTTCCTGCCCTGGGACGGCGAGGGGTTTGCCGCGCAGTTGCAGGCGACCATCGATTTCTTCGTTCGCCGCGGCCTGCTGGAAGCCACCGGCGAAGGTCGCGTGCTGGAACGCGGTCCCGGGCAGGACGATGCCGCGTACCAGCTCAGGGTGATCGCACGCAGCCTGATCCAGGCCTTCGAACGCTACTACATCGCCATCGCGGCGCTGGCCAAGAACGGCCCGCATACGGTTACCGCCAGCGAGCTGGAAAACATCTGCACGCTTACCGCGCAACGCCTGAGCCTGCTCAGCGAGCCGACCGCGCCGGAATTTTTCGACAAGGCGTTATTTCGCGGCTTCATCCAGAAGCTGCGCGAACATCGCGTCGTATGGACCGATACGGACGGCAAGCTCGACTATGACGTCGCGCTGGACGATATGGTGCGCGACGCCCGCGTGATCCTGGCGCGCGAAATGCGCCACTCGATCCTGAAGATCACCGGCGGCGACGGAGAAAAGGAGCCTGCCCATGCTCCGGTGGAAGCACCACAGCCACCCAGCACGGCGCTGAACACCAGCGAGGAACTGCATGAGCGGCATGTGATTGCCGAACACCGTGAGCACGAGCGTGCCAGCCATGATAAACAGGATCCGGATGACGCGGCATAGCCGGGTCGGCACCGCGTCATCCTGAGCATCACTCCGCCATCAATGCGCCACGCCGGCCTTGATGGCTTCCGCCACGTGCCGTCGAAACCATGTATGTGCGGGATCCTCCTGGGTCGAGGCATGCCAATACGCCATGATCGGCACCGTCTTGAGCTTGATCGGCAGCGGTAACACCGCAATCGGCAGCAGTGCCGCCAGATGGATGGCGTAGGAGCGCGGCACGGTCAGCAACAGGTCGGTACCGGCGACCATCTGGCACGCCGAGAAATAGTGCTGGCAGGTCAGCCTTACCTGGCGAAACGTGCCGCTCTGGCCGAGCAATACATCCAGCGCGCTTGCCTCGCCCAGCGGCGATACGGTGACATGCGCGGCGGACAGGTATTCATGCCGTTTCAGCGCTTTCGAAAGCACATGCCCCGCGCGCATCACGACCACCAGGGTTTCATCTGCAAGATGCTCGCGCACGATCTGCGGGCCGGCTCGCAAAGGTCGATCGACGACGAGGTCGAGCGTCCCCGCGCGCAGTTCGCGATCGACCTCGTCGGCTGCGATGCGACGGCTCAGCACGCGCACGTGCGGTGCCTCGCGCTC
Organism: Dyella jejuensis; assembly: GCF_044904675.1. Classification (NCBI taxonomy): domain Bacteria; kingdom Pseudomonadati; phylum Pseudomonadota; class Gammaproteobacteria; order Lysobacterales; family Rhodanobacteraceae; genus Dyella; species Dyella jejuensis. The sequence goes on from NZ_JADIKJ010000013.1 coordinate 65,076, forward strand.
AAGCTGTGCGAGCAAGGCCGGCAACGCGATCGATTCGAGAATGTCGCGAAAACCCACGCTGAAAGTGAGTTCCAGCCGCAACGCATCGAAGCGCGGCTGCGCGTGCGCGCTGGCATGCAGGCCCTCCAGATGCGCCTGTATCGCTGGCATCATCGCGCGCACCCGTTCCGTGGGCAGCAGGCGATTCCCCTGGCGCACGAACAGCGGATCGCCCAGATGATCGCGCAAGCGCTTCAAGGCATGCGTAACCGCAGGCTGGGTCAGGTGCAGCACGCGCGCCGCGGCGCTGACGCCGCCCTGGGTGTAGATCGCATCCAATACGCGGAAGAGATTCAGATCGATGCGTTGGTCGGTGCGTTCCATGGAGCCTCGCCGGATGGTCTGGACGTTACCGGTGCAGGATACGCCAACCCATGCATGTAACTAATGGGCACTCATAAGACATATTCATTTCAATAATTGCTCTCAGGGGGCGTAGGCTGGGGCAAAGAGGAATACCGCCGTGGATTTCGCCCCGTCCGAACGTACCCAGGCATTAGCCGCGCGCCTTGCCCGCTTCATGCGCGAGGAGATCGCGCCTGCCGAGACCAGCTATGCCGCCGCGATGACCGGCAGCGCCGATCACCGCGCCTGGCAACAGCCCGCAATCATGGAAACGCTGAAGCAAAAGGCGCGTGCGGCGGGCTTATGGAACTTGTTCCTGCCCGCTACCGAACAAGGCGCCGGGTTGGCCAATGTCGACTACGCGCCATTGGCAGAGATCATGGGGCATTCCTTCATGGCTCCGGAAGTGTTCAACTGCAGCGCGCCGGATACCGGCAACATGGAAGTGCTGCATCGCTATGGCACGCCTGGGCAGCGCGAGCGCTGGCTGAAGCCGCTGCTCGCAGGCGAGATACGCTCGGGCTTCGGCATGACCGAACCGGAGGTCGCTTCATCGGATGCCACCAACATGCGTGCGACCGCACGCATCGATGGCCAACATGTCGTGCTCGATGGCCGCAAATGGTGGACCACCGGCGCGGGGCATCCGCATTGCCGTTTCGTGATCTTCATGGGCCTGAGCGATGCGCAGGCAGCACCGCACAGGCGGCATACCATGGTGATCTGTCCGCTCGATGCGACCGGCGTAAAGATCGAGCGCATGTTGCCGGTGTTCCATGGCTACGACGAACCGTCCGGCCATGCCGAAATCAGCTTTACGCAAGTGCGCCTGCCGCTCGAACACGTGATCCTCGGCGCGGGACGCGGCTTCGAGATCGCGCAGGGACGTCTCGGTCCGGGCCGCATTCACCACTGCATGCGTGCGATCGGCGCGGCAGAGCGCGCATTGTCCTTGTTGTGCAAGCGCGCCGTGTCGCGCGTCGCCTTCGGCAAGCCACTCGCCGAACTCGGCGGCAATGCCGATATCGTGGCGAACTTGCGCATCGCGATCGAACAGGCACGCTTGCTGACGCTGAAGACGGCCTGGACACTGGACACGCATGGCACGAAAGCGGCGTTGAGCTTGATTTCCCAGATCAAGGTCGTAGTGCCCGCGGTGGCGCAGCAGGCGGCCGATGCCGCCATCCAGATCCACGGCGGCGCCGGCCTTTCCGACGATTTTCCGTTGACGCAACTGTTTGCCTATGCGCGCGTGCTGCGGCTGGCCGACGGCCCGGACGAAGTGCATCGCAATGTAGTAGCCAGGCATGAAATCAAGGCGCAGCAACACCACATGGAATCCTCGCCATGAGCGACACGCTGGACCAGGCACGCACGTTGCGCGAGGAAGATGCGTTCGATATCGCCGGCGTCGATGCCTTCCTGAAACAACATCTCGAAGGCTTGCATGGCGTGCCGACAGTTGCCCAATTTTCCGGCGGCGCTTCCAACCTTACTTACCTGCTGAACTATCCCGGACGGGAACTGGTACTGCGCCGCCCGCCGGCCGGCGCCAAGGCGAAATCGGCGCACGACATGTTGCGCGAAGCGCAGGTGATGGCGGCGCTCAAACCGCACTATCCGTATGTGCCTGGCATTCTTGCCATCTGCGATGACGCGGCGGTCATCGGTCAACACTTCTACGTCATGGAACGCCTGCGCGGCAGCATCCTGCGCCGCGACGTACCGCCGGAACTCGGGCTCGATGCCGAGCGCACGCGCCAGCTCTGCACTGCCTTCATTGATCGCCTGGTCGAACTGCATCAGGTCGATACCGCGAGCCCGGCACTGCAGCACCTTGGCAAAGGCGAAGGCTACATCGCGCGCCAGGTCGTCGGCTGGAGCGAGCGCTGGCGCCAGGCGGCCACCGAAGGCACCGATCCTTGCGAGGACGTGCTGGCCTGGCTGGCCGAAACACGACCCGCGCACGACAACGCCACTTGCGTGATCCATAACGACTACCGCTTCGACAACGTCGTGCTCGATCCGCACGAGCCGTTGCACATTATCGGCGTACTGGACTGGGAGATGGCGACGCTGGGTGATCCGCTGATGGACCTGGGCGGGGCGCTGGCCTATTGGGTGCAGGCCGACGATGACGCGGTGTTCCAGTCGTTCCGCCGCCAGCCCTCCAATGCGCCCGGCATGCTGACTCGCTGTGAAGTGATCGATTATTACGGCGCACGTACCGGCTGGAGCGTGGACAATTTCGATTTCTACGAAGTTTTTGGGTTGTTCCGGCTGATGGTGATCATCCAGCAGATCTATCGCCGCTTTGTGCTGGGCCAGACCACTCGCGCGCAATTCGCCGGTTTCGGCGACGCCGCCCGCTATATCGGCGCGCGCTGCCGCGGTGTCATTGCCCGTTCGGCCTTGTAATCGTGCGCAGCCTGCTGCTCATCCGTCACGGGCAGGCCAGCTTCCGGGCCGCCGATTACGATCGGTTATCGCCGATCGGCGAAGAACAATCGCGCCGCCTTGGTGCATGGCTGGCCGCTTGCGGCGCGATGCCGGAACTGGTTGTGGTCGGACCGCGCCAGCGGCATCGGCGCACAGCCGAGCTTTGCCTCGCTGCCGCCGGCATCGATCGCCCGCTGTTATCGCTACCGGGCCTGGATGAAGTCGACCATCAGCAACTGCTCGCACGTTTGCGCCCGGACCTGGACGGCGCGGATGCATTGCACGCCGAACTCAAGCGCGCACCCGAACCCTTTCGCGCGTTCCAGCAACTGTTCGCCGCCGCTGTCGCGCGCTGGGTAGAAGGCAGCCATGACGCCGACTATACGCAAACGTGGGCAGCCTTTCGCGAGCAGGCGCTGCAAACATTGCGCACCCTGGCAGCGCACGAGGCACCGACGCTTTGGGCATTTACCTCCGGCGGACCTATCGCGGTGATCGCCAACGCCCTGCTCGATGCGCCCGCCAGCGACGCCTTCAAGTTGAGCTGGCCGCTGGTCAATACCAGCCTGACCAAGCTACGGCAGGGCAGGCATGGCCCTTCGCTGGTCAGCTATAACGGATGGCCGCACCTGGAGCGCTGCGAAGACCAGCACCTGGTCACGCTTCGCTGATCAACTTTTTTCTACGAGACACTCACCATGACCGCCACGCCAAGCTTCGACCTCACCGGCAAGATCGCGCTCGTCACCGGCGCCAGCCGCGGCATCGGCGCCGAGATCGCCAAATTGCTCGCGGCCCACGGTGCCCACGCCATCGTGTCCAGCCGCAAGCAAGCCGATTGCCAGACCGTGGTCGATGAGATCACCGCCGCTGACGGCTCCGCCGAAGCCATCGCCTGCCATATCGGCGAACTGGCACAGATCGAGGCACTGTTCGCGCACGTCGCGCAGAAACATGGCCGCCTGGATGTGCTGATCAACAATGCGGCGACCAATCCCTATTTTGGCCACATCCTGGACACCGAGGCCTCGGTATTCCAGAAGACCGTCGACGTGAATATCCGCGGCTATTTCTATATGTCCACGCATGGCGCGCGGCTGATGGCGAAAAACGGCGGTGGCGCGATCGTCAATGTGGCCTCGGTCAACGGCGTGGTGCCGGGAGCGCAACAGGGCATCTATTCCATCACCAAGGCGGCCGTGATCTCGATGACCAAGGCGTTCGCGGTGGAATGCGCCGCATCCGGCGTGCGTTGCAACGCGCTGCTGCCGGGATTGACCGATACCAAGTTCGCTTCCGTGCTGGTCAACACGCCGGCCATCCTCAAGCAGGCGCTCGCGCACGTGCCGATGCGCCGCGTCGCGCAACCGTCGGAGATGGCCGGCGCCGCGCTCTATCTCGCTTCCGACGCTGCCTCCTACACCACCGGCGCGATCTTGAACGTCGATGGCGGCTATCTCAGCGTCTGAAGCAACCCAGATCAAGTACGCCTTAACCAGCAGGGAGTTGGCATGACTGGTCCAGCACAACGTGTTACCGGCAAACACGCCTTCATTACCGGCGCGGCGGGCGGCCTTGGCGCCGCCATCGCACGCATGCTGGCACGGCATGGCGCCAAGGTATTCCTTACCGACGTCGACGAACTCGGTGTTTCGGCGCTTGCGGCGCAGATCAATCGCGAACTCGGCACGCACGCCGCCTGGCATGCGCAGCAGGATGTCAGTGATGAAGCCTTGTGGCAGCATCGCCTGGCTGAAGCCGCCGAAGCGATGGGCGGCTTGTCCGTGCTGGTCAATAACGCAGGCATCGGCTCATTGGGCGGCGTCGAGCAGATCGAACTGAAAGAGTGGCGCCGCGTGATGAGCATCAACCTCGACAGCATCCTGTTCGGCTGCAAATACGCCTTGCCCTTGCTGCGCGAGCAACAGCCCGCGTCGATCGTGAATATTTCCTCGCTCGCCGCCTTCAAGGTCGACCCCGCCTACACCGCTTACAACACCTCCAAGGCAGCCGTGGCGATGTTGACCAAATCGGTTGCCGTCGATTGCGCGAAGCAAGGCATCGACGTGCGCTGCAATTCGATCCATCCGGCCTTCATCCGCACCGGTATCGTTGCACCGTTTTTCGCGGCGCTTGGCGAAGAGGAGGCCACGCGCAAACTCACGCGCGGCATTCCCATGCATCGGCTTGGCGAACCCGACGATGTCGCCTATGCCGTGTTGTACCTGGCATCCGACGAAAGCCGCTATGTCACCGCCGCCGAGCTAGTCATCGATGGCGGCGCCTGCGCCGTATGACGAACCGAACGCAAAGGCCACACTCATGACCATGATCAATCGCCAGCTACGCCTGAAAACGCGCCCCGAAGGACTGGTCAGGCGCGACGACTTCGAACTGCAAGAGCAAGCCGTGCCGGAGCTTAAGAACGGCCAATGCCTGGTGCGCGTGCTTTATCTGTCGATGGACCCGACCAACCGCGTCTGGATGAGCGATATCCCGCAGTACATGCCGCCGGTGGCGATCGGTGAAGTGATGCGTGCGCTGGGCCTCGGCCGCGTGGTCGCGTCAAAGTCTGCGCACTACGCCGAAGGCGACCTGGTACAAGGCTTGCTGGGATGGCAGGACTACGCGGTGATCGACGATCGCCGTCGCCAGGACTACGTCACCCTGCCGAGCAACTTGTCCGTACCGCTGCCGACCCTGCTTGGCGCCTGCGGTTTCAGCGGCATCACGGCCTACTATGGCCTTACGGATATCGCGCCCGTACAACCGGGCGAGACGCTGGTGGTTTCCGCCGCCGCCGGCTCGGTCGGATCGATCGCCGGCCAGATCGGCAAGTTGCGCGGCGCGCGCGTGGTGGGCATCGCCGGCGGCGCGGACAAGTGCCGTCATCTGGTCGACGATCTCGGTTTCGACGCCGCGGTCGACTACAAGGCCGACGACTGGAAGCAGTCGCTGGCCGAGGCCACGCCCGACGGCGTACACGTGAATTTCGAAAACGTCGGCGGACCCGTCATGCGCGCGGTGCTCTCGCGCATGGTAAATGGCGGTCGTGTCGCGCTATGTGGCTTGATCGCCAATTACACCAGCACCAACCGGCCCGGCGACGACTACAGCATCGTCATCGTCAAGCGCCTCAGTGTGCGCGGCTTCCTGGCGTTCGACTACCAGGACACCGCGAAGGCGATCCAGGACTTGATCGGCTGGGTGACGAGCGGCCGCATCAAGGCCGAAGAGACCATCGAACACGGACTGGAAAACGCGCCGCTGGTATTGAACAAATTGTTCGAGGGCAGCCATCGCGGCAAGTTGCTGTTGCGCGTGGCAAAAGAAGCCTGATCTCGTAAGAACTGGCCTCAAGGCATGGCAACGGACGTTCTACTCAGATGACCTTCGCTGCGGCATCGCCCGTTCGAGAACCAGGCGGCTTCGAACGGGCGATGAGCGCGCTGCCATTATCAGAATGTGTAGCGTGCTCCGGCGCTGAAGACCCGGGCTTTCGTGCCGCCGCTCGCGAATTGGCCGTCAAGGTTCGCGAACCAGGACCAGTTATGGCCCATCGCTGCGTTCAAACCTGCTCCTGCCCAGGCGCTGTTGCGTGGCGAGTTCACGCCCTCGAGTTCGAATGTCGCATTCGGCGCCCCAGCATAAGCCGCCGTAAAATCCAGCTTTTGGCCGCCCAATATCCGCTGATATAACGCAAAGCCTTTGAGCGAGATTTGTCCTTCGCCCCAATTCCAGCGATAAGCCAGCCGCGCACCTAGCTGCGCAAAGCTTTGATTGAAGGTATGACTACCCGCGGCAATACCAAACCCGCCGGCCCCTTGTTCATCGATCCCACCGCGATCCAGATGTTCATCGCCAAGCGATGCATACGGCGTGGTCGTCCACGCATCCGTCTTTACGTCGTAGCCTGTTTCCAGATAGGCAGATGTCATCGTATCGTTGCGTGAGCTGGTAATTGCCGCCGGCACGACACCGAGCATGCCCCAGCGGCTCGTGTCACTGTGGATCCAGTCCTCGCCAATGCGGCCGGACACATAGGTATTGCCTATCGCCCATTTGGCGTACAGCATCGCACCCGTGCTGCGCGAAGTGTTGTTGCCACCTTCCAGGCTATAGCTGGAACCGAGATGATTCCAATCCAGGCCCATGCCCAGCATGAAATCTTCTGCCAGTTTTACGTCGTAACCGGCCACGGAGCCACCGCCACTGTAACTGCCCGTAGCGTATCCGCTGCGCGCGATATCGCCGCTGGCACCCGTGCCCTGGAACCATGCGCCCTGTTGCGCATTGCCATCACCGATATCGACCAGGCGATCGGCCACGGTGCGATTGACGATGCCGGCTTGTTCAAGGGTCAGGTCTTGCGAAGATGCGAGCAATTGGCCGGACAGGCTGTTGATAGAAGCAGCAGCCCGCGCTATCGAGTCAACATGCATGAATTCGCCGGCCGCATCGAGGAAGGACTGATGCGAAGCTGACGAGGTTGCCGCCCATTGATTGACTTGCGTCAATGCGGTTTGAATATGTTGCGCCGTCTGTTGCGTCGTCGCCAAGGCCGGCATCGACGTTTCCGCGACCGAGGAAACGGAGGACTGGCTGAGGCTGACGTCCACGTCGGTGGCGGTGTAAGACAAAGTGCCGCTGAGATAGATCCCGCCGTTGACGCCGAGGGAACCGAATCTGCCGATGAGTCCGCCCTCAGCGGTCAACAAGAGCTCTTGCGATTGCGGCGTATAACCGGATGGCACATCCACCACCATCATCGAGTTATTTAACGTCGCAGTGCCGGAGATAGTCAGCGGATTACCCAACATGATCTGTGTATTGATGCGCGGCCCCTGCGCGGGCTGGCCCGCCACAGCCGTGAAATTGCCATTGATCTTCACCGGCCCATTCACGGTATCGAAGAGGCCGCCGTTGACCACGTTGCCATTGATGATGCTGCCTGACTCACCGGTCAACGTGCCGTTCTGATTGATGGTGATATTGGTATTGGCGGTGGTTACCACTACCAGCGTCCCTCCATTGACGGTCGCACCCGCCGAGAAAGTGTTACTGCCTTCGAGAAACAGAAACCCCCCGTTGACGGTAACGCCACCGATGACATTTTGTCCGACAAGTGTGAGATTGCCGGCACCTTCCAGTTGAATGGACCCGTCGCCGCTCATATCGTTATAAAAGGTTGCCGAAATGCCGTCCGGAATATTTACGTCGAAGGCGCCCCAATTGAGTTGCCCCGGACCTTTGAGCGCCGCGTCCGCATTGACGAGCCCGTAACCGTAGTAATCCGGGCTTCCAAGATTGGTGGCGGTACCCAGCAAGGTTTGCTGGATATTGGTCACGGTGAAGAACGGAAAGCGCTGCCACAGCAGTGCGGCAACACCGGTGACGACGGCTGCCGAACCCGAGGTACCGTCACCGGCGCCCGTAGCGAATGGCGTATTGGTCACTGGGGATACGTAGGTGTAGCCAGGCGCGGCAAGACACCAGGGAGCGGCGACACCGCACGCATTGGAAGTACTGTCCAGTCCTGTCACCTGTCCATTGGCGTTCAGCGCCACATTGACGACAGCGAGCCAATTGTTTTGCAGATCGGGTTTGTAATAGGGCAAGCCTGCCTCAACGGTCGGCTGCGAGACTGCCTCGTTACCCGCCGCCCAGACCATCAGCTGGCCGTTGGCGACTGCGCTCGAATAGTCAGCGTAGGCGCCGGCGACCAAGGGGTCGCTGGAATTGATGGCGGTGATCGATTTAGACGAGCCATAGGAATTATTGATCAACTTGACGCCCTGCGCGTTGAGATCTGATAACGCCTGCGGTGCCAGGGCACCGTCGAAGTTACCGTCGGCATCGCCGACGCGCGCGATGTACAACGACGATTGCGGCGCTACGCCTCCCATGAAGGGAGCTCCACCGGAGCCGTCGCTATTGCCAGTGCCCCCGATGATCTCAGCCATCATCGTGCCATGGCCGGCCTCATCTTGCGGCGTAGTGTTGCCGACCGAGACGTAATCCTTATACCAGCTGATACGACCGACCAGCGCAGGATTGTCCGCCTGCGCGCCAGTATCCATGACACCGACCTTTACGCCCTGCCCTTGATTGCTGGTAGGACTGCCGCCAAAGGTCCAGGCGGTAGTCGCGTCGACTGGCGTCAACTGTGCGTAAAGCGCGTTGTATCCCGGAATAACAGGCGTCGGAAGCAGTGGTGTGGGGCTGCCGGTCAGCACGGTGGGTGCCGGTCCCGAAGTAGGTGCCGGCGTGGGCATTGGCGAAGGCGCAGGTCCTGGCGATGGTGATGACCCTGATCCTGGTGAGGAAGTGGGTGATGGTGTGCTTGCTGTAGGTCGCACATTGCCACCGCCGCCGCCGCCGCCACCACAAGCCGTGAGCGACAGCGTCAACGCAAGCGTTACGGAGAAAGCCAATACATTTCTACGGCCAGATAAATCCATCGATACAGCTCCATGCAGTGATGTCGCACGCCTGCTTATCTCTCAAGCGTGCCGCAAGTAAAAAATTGTAAGTGCGAGGTCAGCGGACGATCCGCTGCGATGGAAAGCCCATGTAAAGGACACGGCATTGATGGACACACGCACGCATGCGCATGCCGAACACATGGCTTGAGCCTGGAAGCGCGTTCATCGGTCCCTCGATCCCCTGGCATACCTTGTGAAAGCCGACGCACGTGGCATCAGCGGCTCCGGTTTACAGGCACTTATTGCCTAACAGGTGACCATCATGAAATGCGGCGGATGGCATCTTGGCGACACGTTCCCCAACGTGCCGCGTTCCCACTTTGCGATGCAGCGCAATGCGCCGATCAAAGCCCCTGTCGCACGCATGCTACGTGATTTGCACGGAAATTGGCACGCCATATTGATGGCACCCGGCAGGGCATCGTGTCGCACGCAGTACACGTCGTATCAACGCACGATCTTGCGATGCGCGGTCAGCGAATTGTGGTTCAGGGCCAAGTAGTCCCCTGGCCCAATACATGTCCGTTGACGGTGCTGCCGTAAAGTGAATCGGACGTGTCGTGATACGCCGCGCGAGTGGTGGAAATGGAGCCATTGAAGCGCGGATCCTGCGGCCGCTCATGCGCATCCATGAAATACGCCACGTCCCATGCATCCTGGTCGGTCAGCGTATTGCCTTGACCCAATGGCATGTTGGCCTTGATGAAACCGGCTGCGTTGTTGATCTGCTCCATGCCGGCGCCCCAATTGAATGACTGCGGCCCCCACAGCGGCGGAAATACGGTGTGTCCGGCGACCTGCTGGCCCTGGCCGTTGCCGCCGTGGCATAGCGCGCAATCGCGCTTGAAGATGGTTTCGCCGCGGGCGTAATCCGGCGCCAGCCTGGGCTTGGGTAGTTTGAGATAACCATGTCCGGGCGGCGCAGCACCAACCGGCTCGCCTTTGGACATCCAGTACGCATAACTTTCCAGCGCTACCAGTACCGGATCGCCAAGCGGCGGGGCGTTGCCATTCATGCTGTAGCGAAAGCAGCCCTGCAATCTTTCGGCGAAGGTATTCACATGATGGTTCTTGCTGCGATAGGCCGGATACATCGGATAGGCGCCCCACAGCGGCGCGGAATGCGCCAGGCGGCCCGCATCGAGATGGCAGTTTTCGCAGCTCAGCGAATTGCCTACATACGCTTTGGCATAGCGGCCCGGTTCCATGAAGATCTGGCGGCCGAGTGCAACCTGTTTACCGAAGTCGTCATCGGGAATGGCGGATTCCGGGGGCGGCCTAAATGGCTTGGCTGCGTCCGTCGCGGATACCGTAGCCGCCGGTGTCCTGGTTATCGGCGCGGCGACCTGTGATGCGGAACGGTTGCATGCCGCCAGCGGCGGCAAGAGCGCCAACCAAAGCAGGCGTGCCGGCTTCATGATTTGGGCTCCCTGGCCACGACCGCTGGCTGTGCGGCATACCAGGCGCTGATCGCCGCGATATCGGCATCGCTCAATTTGCCGGCGACACTTTGCATCAATCGCAGCGGATCGTTATGGCGCGAGCCCTGTTGCCACGCACGCAACTCATTGGACAGATAGACGGCCGATTGCCCTGCCAGTGGCGGAAAATGTTCGCCAACGCCAATGCCGGCCGGACCATGGCATTGCTCGCAAGCGGGAAGACCTTCCTCCCATCGCCCGCGCGTGGCCAGCGTGTGGCCGCGCTGCGCATCCGCGCCAGCCGGCGTGAGCAAAGGGGGGGCCGGAGGTATCGGAAGCGCGCTGTAGTAAGCCGCGACCGCCTCGCGTTCGGCATCGCTCAAGCCGCTGGCGACCGGCTGCATGGTGGCGTTCGCGCGGGAACCATTCGTGAAATCCTGCAGTTGCTTGAGCAAATAGGCCTGCGGCAAGCTGGCCAGACGCGGAAAGCCGGCCGCCGCCTGGCCGCCGCCATCGGCGCCGTGACAAGCCATGCATGGCGCCACGCCATGGCCATTGCCTTGCTGCGCGATGGTGGCGCCATAGGGCGCATCCGCCAGCGCGGCGCTTGCCACGAGTGTGCAAAGCGCGGCCGCCACGATGCGAAAAACCATCACGGCTGCGGCGGCTGGAAGCCGTATTTGCGATAGATGGCCTGCGCCTGCGCCGACGTCATGAAGCCCAGGAAATCCTTCGCCGCCTGCACGTGCGGCGCATCGTTCATGCGCGCGGCGGTATAGGTTGCGGTGACGTTCTGCTGTGCCGGGATCGCTACCGTTGCTACCGGGCGATGCAGCACTTGCTGCTGGAAGTAAGCTTCGGTCGACCATACCGGCGCCGCATCCGATGTGCCTTGCAGCACACGCAACGGCGATTCGCGATGATGGATGCGCGTGAGATAGGTACTGCCATCCTTCACCTTGCTATCCATGATGGCGTGATCCAGCGCATCGCCACCCGCCTTGCGATAACCCGCTTCGATCTGCTTGGCGATGCCCTCCCATTGCGGGTTGGGCATGCTCACGCGCACGTCGGCGCGTCCCAGGTCCTTGAGCCCTTCGATGTGCTTGGGATTGCCCTTCGCCACCAGGATCGCCAGCGGGTTGCGCGCATAGTCGGCCGTGTCGGCGAACCAGCCGTGCTGCTTCTGCAGTTCGGCGATCGAGCCCTTGCCATTGGTGAGGATGTCCGGTTTCAACGCAATGCGCAGATTGCCCATCACCAGCGACCCCGTTTCGATCTGCTTCGCCAGGATGCCTGGCGGCAGCGTTTCCACGTAGATGCGCTGGTATTGCGGATAGCGCCGCTTGAATGCATCGATCAGATCATGCACCACCATGAACTGGTTGCCGGCAAAAAACACCGTCAGCTGCGGATCGACGATATCGCCGTGCAGATCGGCGATCGCATCGAACGGCGGCACCGCGAACGATACGCCGCCGGCGGGCGGCGGGTTCCACGGTGGCAAGTAATCGGCTTGGCTGGCACCGGCGATTCCGCACGCGACGGCCAGCCATCCGGCCAGCAAGACGCATGACCCGTTGCGCTTCGAACATGGCGACATGATCGTTCCCCGGATTGTTACAGCGGCAGCAGGGCGTAGCCCTTCTGCTCCAGCTCGGTGATGGTGGTGAGCGCGGACAGGCTCAGCGTGACATCCTTGGATGCCCATTCATCCGGATAGTGATGTTCTGCCATGGCCTGGCCGCACACGGCTACATCCACACCTGCCTTGCGCAACTGGCTGATCACGGCGAGGTTGGGATTGGCGGTGCCGAACTGGGCCTTGTAGTGCTCCTCGTCCAGCACCAACCCGGTGGCCGGACCGGAAGCTACTGCCACGAACTTCAGGTGATCGAGCGGAACGCCGGCCGCCGCATACAGATTTACCGTGCGCGCCACACGCTCGATGCCGGGATTGACCTGTCCGGGCTTGTCGCTGGCCTTGGTCAGCGCGAACACCACTTTGTAGATCGCATGGCGATCCGGCTGGTAAGCCGCGTTGGGCAACGGATGATAGGCGCCGGCCGCGGTGATCACTTGCGGCGCGTTCTGCGCCGCGGCAACACCGCAGGCAAGCAGGCCAACGACACAGCACAACCATGGAGTCGAACGTTTCATGCTTTTATCTCGCCAGGCAACGCTCGGTTGCGTCGGCCAGAAGGCTACGCCGCCGGAAGCCATCAGGCCACTTCATGTTCCCTATACGACAGATAAGGCCGTCTTATCCGCAGCCGGCATCCTGTACCATGGCGACATGAGCGAGCAGCCCACCACCCACTTCGGTTTCCGCGACGTTCCGGTCGGGGAAAAGCAAAAACTGGTCGGCCAGGTGTTCACCTCGGTCGCCCGCCATTACGACCTGATGAACGACCTGATGTCATTCGGCATCCACCGGTTGTGGAAGCGGCACTTCGTGGCGATCAGCGGGATTCGCCGCGGCGATCGCGTGCTGGACCTGGCCGGCGGCACCGGCGATATCGCGGCGCTGCTCAAGCCGCTGGTCGGCGAGGAAGGCGATGTTGTCGTGGGCGATATCAATGCCGCCATGCTCAACGTCGGCCGCGACCGGCTGGCCGACCGCGGCCAGGTTTCGGGCTTGCGCTGGGCGCAATTGAACGCGGAAGCGTTGCCCTTTCCCGACAACAGCTTCGATGCAGTGACCATGGCTTTCGGCCTGCGCAATGTTACCGACAAGGACAAGGCGCTGGCGGATATATGCCGCGTGCTCAAGCCCGGCGGCCGTGCCCTGGTGCTGGAATTCTCGAAGGTGCGCAACGAACTGCTTGGCAAGCTCTACGATTTCCATTCGTTCCAGGTGCTGCCCAAGCTGGGCAAGCTGTTTGCGGGCGATGCGGACAGCTACCAATACCTTGCCGAATCGATCCGCAAGCATCCTGACCAGGAAACGCTCAAGTCCATGATGGAACGCGCAGGCTTCGGCCGCGTGGAGGTACGCAACCTCAGCAACGGCATCGTGGCGGTCCATCGCGCCTACAAGCTTTGACGCCCGCACGCGCCGGATCGATGCACCAAAGCGCATGGATCCGGCGGGCGTATGCTCATGCGGAACGCAGGTCTTCCAGCAAGGCACCCTGGCATAGGGTTTCTTGCTCATGGTCGGTATCGCGCCACGTTTCCTTCAGCGCCTCGTCGTACCAGCGACGCATCGAAGGCAGCGCCAGCATGCGTTGCACATACGCTTGCGCAATGTCGTCCACGGCAAGGCGATAACTCTGGATGCGAAACACCACCGGCGCATAGAACGCATCGACGGCGGTAAAGTCTTCGCCCGCAAGATAAGGGCCACCGAAGCGTTGCAGGCCTTCATTCCATAGCTCCTGTACGCGGGCAAGATCGCGCGATAACGCAGGCGGCACGCTGTGCCGTTGCAGACGGATTCCGCAATTCATCGGGCAATGCGAACGCAACGCATCGAAACCCGAATGCATTTCCGCGGCGGCGCTGCGCGCCCACGCCCGCGCCCGCGCGCGAGCATCCGCCGGCCATGCGCCCGGGTGGCGTTCTGCTATGTATTCGGCGATGGATAGCGAATCCCACACGACGGTATCGCCATCGTGCAGGCACGGCACCTTGCCGGTAGGCGAAAAAGCCCGGAAGGCACTCAAGCTCGATGACGTGCCGCCCTGGAACGGCATGAGCTTTTCCTCGAACGGTATGCCGCGTTCGGTCAACAGCACCCACGGCCGCAGCGACCAGGAAGAATAATTCCGGTTGGCAATGTAGAGCGTGTACATGTGTTCCCCTTGCGAGTGAAAAACCCCATCAGTACCCAGCCTATCGTCAGGGGTCGGAGCGTGAGCCCGATCCGGACGGCCGCGCTTAAGCTTATTCGCAGATCGGCTTAGCTTCCGGCGGCACCGCTACGGCGAGTGCAGGTACTCGGCGCCGCGTATTGGCCAGCACCACGCCACCCACGGTGACCGCACCGCCGATCAGGGTGAGCCAACCAGGCTGTTCACCCAGCCACAACCAGCCGATCAGTACCGCGATCGGCGGCGAGAAGTAGATGAAGCTGGAGACCTGCGACGCCGAGGCACGCCGCAAGGCTGCGTTCCAGGCGAGATAGCCCACGAAGGTCGGCGCGATGCCGAGCCATAGCAAGGCGGCGATGTGCGACCAGGGCGCAATGACCAGCGCCTGCGGTAAATGCAGGCCAAATGGCAGCGCACCCAACGTTCCGGCAAAGAACGCGAACGCGGTGACGCCGAGCATGCTGCTGCGGGAGAACAACGGCTTCTGGCCCACGAAGAAAATCGCGCAGACGATGACACTGACCAATACCAGTCCGGCCATCGGCTGGAGCTTCACCTGCCTGCCGCTGGCGAGCACCACCAGCACTACGCCGAGCAACGCTATGCCCAGCCCCAGCACTCGTCGTGCGCCGATGCGTTCGCCGATCCAGATGGCCGACAGGGTGGTGGTCGCCGCCGGCACCAGAGCAATCAGGATCGCCGCCGTGCCGCTTGCAATGCGCGTTTCGGCCTCATTGAGGCACAGGTGATAAACGGTGAGGCCGAGCAGCCCCAGCACGGCAAGCGTCGCCCAGTCGCTTGGCGGCGGCAGCGGCACGCGCCTGGTCCATAGCAACAACGCGAAGCACACCGAACCGATCGCCAATCGCGCCAGCGCCACTTCGCCCGGCGTGAACGAGGCCAGGGCATAGGCGATCGCCGCATAGGCAGAGGACCAGGTAAGCAAGGCAATCAAGATGTAGATAAGGGCGCGCCCGTCGAGGCGCTCAGGGGTGTCCATCGGGGAGTCCATAGCGGAAAGGAATGTGCGAATCCTAGCCTTGCCTGGGCGGCCGATGAATAATGCACCTCAAGCCAGCCCCTACGTTTCGCCATCGATCAAAACATCCGCACGCCGCCATGACCTTCGAATCGAAACCCGAGATGGACCACAAGGATTGGCAGTTGCTCGAAGCGCTGCAACAGGATGCGCGCACCGGCTACGCCGAGCTTGGCCGCAAGGTGCAGCTGTCCGCGCCGGCCGTGGCCGAGCGCGTGAAACGCCTGGAGGAAGCCGGCGTGATCACCGGTTATCGCGCCGCGGTCGATCCCAGGCGGGTAGGTTTCAGCATCGATGCGATGATACGGCTGCGCTGCGATGGCGGTATTTGCGCGCGCATCGGCAAGATCGTCGCGGACGTGCCGGAGGTATTGGATTGCCGCCGCCTGGCCGGTGAGGATTCCGCCTTGCTGCACGTGGTCGCGATGTCGATTACGCACTTGGAGGCTGTGCTCGATCGCCTGCTTAAGATGCACGCCAGCATCAGCACCACCACGTTGATCGTGTTGCAGACGCCCCACGCGAATCGGCCGGTCACGCGCGCGATGTGGGAGGCCGCGCGCGTGCTTTCGCAGGACTGAGCGGTCAACCGGCTCCACGACGGAAGCTGGTGATCCATCGCAGCGGCTGTTGGTCGCCATGCCCGCATGCGGGCATGGCGAATACGTGTAGCTCATCAACTGCTGTAGCTGTCAGTACCCGGCAGCGCTCCGTCGCAAGCTACCTTGAGGGACGGCCCGTCAGTGCGATTCGTCCTTTTTCCTGGGCGGCGACTGATGCGAAGCCGGACGTGCCTGCTGCGAACGAGCGGGTGCGGCGCGCTGCACGGGCCGGCGCACTTCTTCCGATGGCGCCGGATGCGGAGCAGCCTGCGGATGCACTGGCGTGGCCGCATGGACCGCCGGTTGCGGGCGCTGCTCGTGCGTGGCCGGCCGGTTAACGGCTGGCTGCGGGTGCGGCGTTGCCGGTGCCGTCCTGTGCACCGCCGAAGCCGGTTGCCGTGAGAACTCCTGGGTCCGTGGCGTTCCGCCCGGATGCGCGGGAACGGCATGCGCCGGCGCTTGCTCATGCACGGCGCCCGAACGAGGCAGTTCATTCGGACGTGGCGTTTGCCCCGGATGTGCAGCCGCCTCCGGGCGCGCAGCGGGTGCGGCATGCGACGCGCTTGGATATCCCGCGCGACTGAAATTGGGCATGTTCATGGGCTGTGCCGGCGCATGATTGTTGCTGACCGCGTTGTGGACATCGCTGCGATTGAAAGTGTTGTGGTTGTTGGCGACGTTGTTATTGATAGTGCGATTGTTGGTGACGTAGCGATTCACGACCGTGTTGGAGTGCGACACATAAGTCTGGTTGTTGTAGACCACCGCCGGCCGATGCCAGCCACCGCCAGTATTATTGCCGCCGCGATATCCGCCGCCCCAGTTCATACCCCAGGAATGCCAGCCACCACCGCGATCGAGCAGCGCGCCGATCACGATCGCCGTGCCGAAGGCCACGGCACCGACGGTGGCCACTTCGCCGGTGGTGTAGGACGGCTGCTCATATTCGTAACTCGGATAAACCGCCATGTCCCCGCCGTAGACGGTCTGCGGATCGTAGCTGGGCACATAGACGGTATCGGACTGGGCCGGCTCGATCTGGATGATCTGCGTGGGCGGCGGCACCACCTCCGGCCCAGAATAAACCGGCGGCGCATTGTCGCTTTCGGCGTAGCTTTCCTGCTCGCTTTGCTGTACCTGCTGCGCCGACCCCACGATCACTTGCTGCTGCGCCGAGCTGCGCAGGTTGCCCTGTGCCTGCGCGCGCTGGCGCATTACCTGGATCGCGTTGAGCACATCGGTGGGATCGTTGGCATACGCCTGGCCGAGCGCGGTGGTCCACTGGATGTTCTGCGCCATCTGGCTCAGCACCGGCGGAAACTGGGTCAGTCCCTTGACGCTCGGATCCCAGCCCTGCGGCTGCACCGCGGCCTGCAGCAAATCGCCCTTGAGATTGGGATTCTGCGCAAGCAGGTTTTCCGCGGCGGTAATCTGGTCCGGATAAGTCGAACCGGCCAGCACTTGCGCGACGAGCTTGTCCGGGAATAGCGCGATCGGCGCGACCATCTGGTATAGCTCGTCCGCGGTCGGCGGCGTATACGCCTGCTGTTGCCCGGCGGCGCTGGAAGCAGGAGCCGGTGCGGACGACGACGGCGCGCTGCCCTGGGGATTCTGTCCCTGCTGCTGATTGCAGCCGGCCAGCACCAGCATGCTTGCGCATACACTTGCGGCGATCGCCACACTGAGAGAACGTTGCTTGCCCACTGGGCTACTCCTTCGCGATATCTGTCATTGGGAAAAACCTGTTCCCCGGGGTTCATGCCGTGCATGGCGTTGACACGCCACACGAACACGATTCGAGTATGCCTAGGCCGCCGTAACAATTGGGCTAATGCGCGATAAATGGAATCTGCGTTTTTTGTCGCCATCAGGTGAAGCAGTAAGCTTTGCGTCAGCTGCCCGCCAGGCCGCAGCACTTTCCAACGGAAATACCCGCCATGCGCACGATGTATCCGGAACTCGAACCCTATCGCACGCACCGGATCGCGGTAGACGGCCGGCATGTGCTTTACGTGGAGGAGTGCGGCAATCCACACGGTTTGCCGGTGGTCTTCCTGCACGGTGGCCCGGGCGCCGGCTTGTCGCCCTATCATCGCCGCTTCTTCGATCCGCAGCGCTATCGCATCGTATTGTTCGATCAGCGCGGCGCCGGACGTTCCACGCCGTTCGCCGATCTCACCGACAACACCACCTGGCACCTGGTTGCCGATATCGAAGCCCTGCGCGAACACTTTGGTATCGAACGCTGGGTGGTGTTCGGCGGTTCATGGGGTTCCACGCTTGCGCTGGCTTACGCGCAGGCCCATCCCGAACGCGCGCTTGGGCTGATCTTGCGCGGCATCTTCCTGTGCCGCGTGCAGGAGGTCCGCTGGTACTACGAGGAAGGCGGTGCGTCGTGGATCCTGCCGGAGAAATGGCAGCGTTACCTCGCGCCGATTCCACCGGAGGAGCATGGCAACCTGCTCGATGCCTACTGGCGGCGCCTCGCCAGCGACGATGAAGCCGTCCGCTTGCAGGCGGCCACCGCCTGGGGCGCCTGGGAGGGCGGCGGCATCACGCTTGAAGAAAGCCCGGATACCGAAGCCAGTTTCGCCGCGCCTGAAGTGGCATTGAGCCTGGCCCGCATCGAAGCACATTACTTTCGCCACGGCGCCTTTCTCGAGGCGGACCAGTTGCTGCGTGACGTCGCAAAGCTGCGCCACATTCCCGCCGTCATCGTGCACGGCCGCTACGACATCATCTGCCCGGCCAAGAATGCCTGCGACCTGGCGGCGGCATGGCCGGAAGCGGAACTGCACATCGTGCTGGCCGGTCATGCCGCATCGGAGCCGGCCATCGTCGACAAGTTGGTACAGGCCACGGACCGGATGGCCGATCGTTATGTCTAGGGATGCTCTGATCAATACTTGCGGCATTGGCTGCACAAGAACCGGATAGCCGGCCAGCACCGGAATCGCCAGAGTGGGCGCATCTCACGATGTGGACAGCCCCATGCTCACCTTGTTCGACTACCCTGCCTCCCAGAACGCCTGGAAGATCCGCCAACTGCTGCACCATTTGCAGCGGCCTTATCGCACGGCACACGTCAGTATCTTCGAGCGCGAAGGGCGCACCGCGTCCTATCTCCGCATCAGCCCTGCCGGGACCGTGCCGGCCATCCAATTGGAGGACGGCCGCACGCTGGCGGAATCGAACGCCATCCTGTGCTTCCTCGCCACGGATACGCCGTATCTGCCCGCCGACGCCTTTGGCCGCGCGAAGGTGCAGCAATGGCTGGGCTTCGAACAGGAACGAATCGAATCGGTGATCGGTTCGCTGCGCTACTGGACGCTGACCGGCAAGCTGGAGCGTCGTCCTTCCGCATTGGTGGAGATGAAGCGCCATGCCGCGCTGCGCGCGCTGCAGACCCTCGATCGCGAACTGGCGCAAAGGCCTTTCCTTACCGAGCACGGCTACAGCATTGCCGACATCGCCGTGTACGCCTATGGCAGCCGCGCCGAGGAAGCGGGATGTTCGCTGTTGCCGTATCCGCATGTTCGTGCATGGATCGGTCGCGTGCAGGCGCAGCCGGGCTTTCTGGCCACGATGCATCCTTATTCGGACGACCCGCACAGCGCTGCCGAACTGCCCTAGCCAACGCTTGCCACGGGCCAGGCATGGGGCGGCGGTGGCATACTCGCCGCTCTCCGTTCCCTGGAAGCCGCACGATGTCCCCGCTCCGCACCCTGGCCCTTGGCGCCTTGCTGCTGCCGCTGGCTGCCCATGCCAACGATCCTTATTCCTATGCCCAGCCCGATGAAGTGCGCGTCACGCATCTGGACCTGCAGCTGAAGCTCGATTTTCCGCACCGGCAACTGGACGGGCAGGCTACGCTGACCCTGGACTGGAAAGATCCCAAGGCCGGCACGCTGGTACTGGATACGCGCGACCTGACTATCGCCAGTGTCGCGTCGGTGGATGCCGGCGGCACGGCCTCGCCGCTGCCTTATACGCTGGCTCCGCGCGACAAGCAGCTTGGCAGCAAGCTCACCATCCAGGCACCGCAGCGCCCGCACGAAGTGCGCATCGTCTACACCACCTCGCCAGCCGCATCCGGCTTGCAGTGGCTGCCGCCGGCGCAGACGGCCGGCAAGCGGCAGCCGTTCATGTTCTCGCAATCCGAATCCATCCATGCGCGCTCCTGGGTGCCCTTGCAGGATTCGCCGGCCATCCGCTTTACCTACGACGCACACGTCAGCGCACCCAGGGATGCGCGCGTGGTGATGAGCGCGCCGAACGATCCCAGGCATCCTTTGGATGGCGAGTTCAGCTTCGCCCAGACGCATCCGATTCCTTCCTATCTGCTGGCGATCGCCGCGGGCGACCTGGCGGTAAGGGAAACCGGTCCGCGCTCGGCGGTGTATGCCGAGCCGTCGGTCGTCGGCAAAGCCGCGCACGAGTTCGAAGACACCGAGAAGATGATCCGGACCGCGGAGCAGCTGTATGGTCCGTACCGCTGGGGCCGCTACGACATCCTGGTGCTGCCGCCGAGCTTCCCCTATGGCGGCATGGAAAATCCCAACATGACGTTCGCCACGCCGACCGTGCTGGTGGGCGACAAGAGCCTGATCTCGCTGGTTGCGCATGAACTGGCGCATTCCTGGTCCGGCAACTTGGTGACTGCCGCGTCATGGCGCGATATCTGGCTCAATGAAGGCGTGACTACGTATGTGCAGGGCCGCATTACCGAAGCGCTCTATGGCAAGCGGCAGGCCGATGAAGAAGCCTTGCTGGATATCCATACGCTGCAGAGGGAACTGCCCAGCCTGCCGCTGAATGCGCAGCGCCTGGCACCGAAACCGGGCCACGTCGACGCCGACGATTCGCTGTCCGACGTGGCCTACAACAAGGGCTCGTGGTTCCTGCGCACGCTCGAACAACGCTTCGGCCGCGCTACCTTCGACGATTACCTGAAAAGCTACTTCAATCATTTCGCTTTCCAGAGCATCACTACCGAGCAAATGCTCGACTTCCTGAAACCGAACCTGATCGACAAATACCCAGGCAAGATGAGCTGGAACGAAGTGCAGGAATGGGTCTACGGCACCGGCGTGCCGAAAGATGCCCCGGTGCCGGATTCGCCGCAGTTCGATGCGATCGACAAGGAACGCACCGCCTTCCTCGCCGGCACCCTGCCCGCCGGCAAGCTGGATGCGAAAGGCTGGAATACGCAGGAATGGATGTATTTCCTGGATGGCCTGCCGGATGCCCCGCCGCTGGCCAGGATGCAGCAGCTCGATGGCGCGTGGCATCTGACCGGCACGCCGAACGCCGAAATCGGCATGCGCTGGTACGTGCATGCGATCGCCGCGGGCGACAAGGCGGCATGGCCGGCCGCCGCGGAGCATATGACGCGCATCGGCCGCCTGTACCTGACCATGCCGATCTATGCCGCGTTGAGCAAGACGCCGGACGGACTGGCATTCGCCAGGCAGGTGTATGCCAAGGCAAAGAACGGCTATCACCCGCTGACGCAGCAAGCGGTCGAGGCGTTGCTGGCGAAAGCGGCAAAGAAATGATTTTTTCCGCCCTTCTTCTTCGGAAGAGGGCGGGATATGAGGGCACGATCGGCCCGCGTTGCCGGATCCCGCGCGCGCGTCGGCCATTCCGTTTCGATCGTGCCCTTTGCTTTTGGACACCTTCATCCCCTGGAAGAAGGATTCACGGACCAACCCGGCATTTCCTATGAACACACCTGTTTCCACGACATCCCGCCCACTCTGGCAACGACTGCTGATCCGCCGCCTGAAATTCATCGGCATCGTCGTCGCGCTGCTGCTGGTCCTGGTGGGCGGCAGTTATCTGTTCGCACCACAATGGCTGCTGCAGGCCAACAGCATGCGCGAGGCGATGAATGCGCAGTTGCAGAAGCGCTCGGTGCAAGCCGGCGACACGCGCTGGGTGTATTACGAAGGCGGCCAGGGTCCAACCATTGTCCTGCTGCACGGCTTCGCCGCGCGCAAGGAAGTGTGGTTGAAGGTTGCGCCGATGCTTACCGCGCACTTCCACGTAGTCATTCCGGACCTGCCCGGCTGGGGTGAGTCCTCGCGCATTCCCGGCGCCAGCTACAACATCGACAACCAGGCCGACCGCTTGAACGACTTCGTGCAGACCTTGCATCTGCAGCATGCATTGATCGTGGGGCATTCAATGGGCGGCGCTATTGCCGGCGTGTATGCCGCCGAACATCCGCAGGATGTCGCGGAGCTGGCGCTGGTCGATTCGTTCGGCTTGAAATTCAAGGAAAACGCTTTCGCCAAGGAAGCCTTGGCCGGCCAGGATCCCTTTATCTTTGACGACCGCGCCGGTTTTCTGCGCGCCAGCGCGTTGGCGTTCGAGCATGTGCCGCACGTTCCGGGACGCTTCATCGACGTGTTCGTCAAGGACAACCTCCGCAATCGCGCCTTCATCGAGAACACCTTCAACGAACTGCGCGAGCATTCACAAGCGCTGTCGCTGCAGGATCGCCTCGACCAGCTCAACATGCCGGTGCTCGGCCTGTGGTGCCACGACGACAAGATCATCGACGTATCCGCCCTGGATAGCTTGCGCAACGGGCTCACCCACGCGCCGGCGATCAGCACCAGCGTGCTCAACGGCTGCAACCATATGCCGCAAATGGAAAAGCCGCAGGAGTTCTCGCAAGTGCTTACCAGTTTTGCGCTGGCGCATTGAACGCATAGCCGTTCCTGCGGAAAGGCAGTTTCCATACCTGCGTGTGGTGCGCGCGAGCGCCATTCGAATGGCGTTTCAATGATGGTCCCTGTCGCGAGGTCGTCCCCTCACTCCTTCCCTCTCCCCATTGGGGAGGAGGCGAAGGGCCGCTTCTTCCAGCTTGCTGGCGCAAGGAAATTATCCGCCGGTCGCAAATCCCGGATATAGCGTCATGCCACCGTCGACAAACAGCGTGGTTCCGACGACGTAATCGGAAAGGTCGGACGCCAGCCACACCGCCGCGCGGGCGATATCTTCCGGCTCACCGATGCGACCGTAAGGCACCAGCGTCATCAGGCTCTTGTAGGCTTCCGGCGTACTCCACGCGCCGGTGTTGATCGGCGTGCGGATCGCTCCGGGAGCAATCGCGTTGACGCGGATGCGATGTGGCGCCATTTCCTGCGCGAGGCTTTCCATCAACAGCTTGATGCCGCCCTTGGAACTTGCGTAGTTCGCATGCCCCGCCCAGGGGATTTCCTGGTGCACCGAACTCATGCAGATGATTTTTCCCGCCGCGCAGGACACCTCCGGGTTCACCCCGCGCCGCATGAATTCACGGACGGCTTCGCGCGCGCAGAGGAACTGGCCGGTGAGGTTCACGCCCAGCACCGTGTTCCATTGCGCCAGCGTCATGCTCTGGAACGCCGAATCCCGTTGCAGGCCCGCGTTATTGACAAGGATGTCGAGGGTGCCAAAGCGCTCGACCACCTCGCGAAACATGGCGGCGACCTGTTCCTCGGAAGAAACGTCTGCCTTGCACGCCACGGCATTGACGCCGTGGCTGCGAATCGCCGCTACCACTTCATTGGCCGCATCGTCGCCAACCACGTAGTTGACCACGACGTCGGCGCCGGCCTCGCCCAGGGCGATTGCCACGGCGCGGCCGATACCGGAGTTAGCGCCAGTGACCAGCGCTTTCTGGCCGACCAGGGTCTTGGGAATCGCCACGGGTGGCGCGGTGGACGTCGTCGTGGGAGCCGTAGTCATCTCGCATCTCCATGTTTCGCATGACGACAAGCGTGTCGATAGTGCCGTTGGCGCAATGTGAGCGGCGCGGCGACGCCAGATCACGAGCGCTCGTCATGCAGTGGCCGCGGCGCAGGCCTGGTTGGCCTGGTGTCCGGGCTTTTCATGCAGCAGCCGGCGCATGACACCATTGGTCCAGCCAAAGCCATCCTGCAAGGGATACTCGCCGCCGCCACCGCCGACCGCGCCACCGGAAGGCACCACCAGCACGTACTTTTCCACCAGCTTGCTTTCGCGCTCGTAGAGGCTGCTTACGGTGTCCAGCCAGCGATGGGCAATGTCGTCGGCCAACTCCAGGCCGTAGCGCCGCAGTCCGCATATCGCCAGCCACTGCAGTGGCGCCCAGCCGTTGGGCTTGTCCCATTGTTCGCCGCTCTGCGCCTCGGTGGTACCCAGGCCACCTTGCTCCATCAGCCGGGTGCGCAGCGCCAGGGCAACCTGCGCGGCCTGTTTGTCGCTGGCCAGGCCCACGTAAAGCGGAACGCTGGCCGCTGCGTTGAGTGCGGTGCGTGGCGCGCGGCGCTGCCAGTCGTAGTCGAGGAAGCTGCCGGCTTCGGCATGCCAAAAAATGCGCTGGATCGCCGCGCCGCGCGCGTCGGCGCGCGCCCTGAAGGCGTCGGCCTGTTCGCGCTGCCCATCCGCCTGGCTGAGTTCGGCGATCTGCTGCTCCAGCTTGTACAGGAACGCATTGAGGTCTATCGGCAAAATGGCGGTGGTGCGGATGCTTTCCAATTTGCCGCCGTCGCACCAGCGCGAGCTGAAATCCCAGCCGGATTCGGCACCGGCGCGCAGATCGCGATATACCTCGGCCTGCGGCCGCGAGCTGCGCCGGGCTGTGGTGACGTCTTCCAGATACGATTCTTCGCGCGGCGTATCGCGATCGTCCCAATAGCGGTTCAGCAGTGTCCCATCCTCGAGCCGCACGCAATGACGGTGCGCATCGCCCGGACGCAGCGTCTGGGCGCCTTCCATCCAGAAGTCGTATTCCCTGCGCAGTTGCGGCAGGTATTCGAGCGCGCCGCACAGGCCATGCTCCTCGAACAGCTCCACCATCATGGCGAACACCGGCGGTTGCGAGCGGCTCAGATAATAAGTGCGGTTGCCGTTGGGCACGTGGCCGTAGGTGTCGATGAGATAGGCGAAGTTGTTCGCCATCGCGCTGAGCAAATCATGGCGACCGCTTTGCGCCAGGCCGAGCATGGTGAAGTAGGAATCCCAGTAGTACATCTCACTGAAGCGTCCGCCCGGCACGACGTAATCTTCCGGTAGCGGCAGCAGCGATGACTGCGCTGGATGGTGGTGCGGCCGCCGGGTCAACACATCCCACAATCCGTCGATATGGTCGCGCAGCGATTGGCCCGGCACGGAAACGTAATGGCTGCGGTGAATCTCGGGCACTTCGAAATGGGCACGCACGAACGCGGCCAGATCGAAGCCGTGCTGCGCATGCTGCTGGCGATACAGCGCGAGAATCCGCTCGGGCTCTCCGATGGGCGCGCAGTCGACGAAGGTTTTGCTGTCGGGAAATACGCGGCCCAGTTGTACCGCGACGAACAGCTCCTGGTAACGATCGGCGGGCGTCAGCGTATCGGCCGATGCCACTCCTGCGGGTTTGATGCGTGGATTCGCCGTCGAGGGTTCATTCATCACTGTGGCTCGCGTAAAAGCGGCGCGCCGCATGAAGCGACGAGCACCGGGAACGGACGTCAGCGTCGGTCAGCAGCGAAGAACCTACGGTGCACGCCGTGGACTGGCGGTGAACGCGGCCCTGCGTAGCATTGATCAGCGCACGCTAGAGCAGCCAGGGCACGAGCGCTTTCACCTGGCGCATGTAGTTGCGGTACTGCTCGCCGAAAAATTCGCACAACCAACGCTCTTCCAGCCGCAGCTTGCGCCAGAAGGATATGGCCATGATCGCGGTAGCGATAACCGCGCGCCATTCGCCTATCGCCAGCGCCGTGCCGGCGAACGCCAGCAGGAGCCCGGTATAGATCGGATGCCGCACGATGCTGTAAGGACCGCGCACGATCAGTTCGTGATCGTGCTTGAGCTGCACGACCCCGCTCCAGTTGCGTCCGAGGATCACCCGCGCCCAGCAGGTAAGAGCAAGGCCGGCAACGGTCAGCGCAAAGCCCAACCACACCAGCCACAAGGCAAACGGCACGAAGCGCTCGTCGAGGAAGCTGTTTCGGAACAGACGGCCACTCCACAGCAACAACACCGCGATAATGATGGGCAGCATGTATTTGCCGAAGCGCGAAAAACGCGACTCCACGCGCACGGCCCGTTTCACGCCCAAGGCACTGATGCCCCAGTAGAGCAGCCAGAGCAGCCATAGGCCAAAAAACAACGTGTCCAATGCCACCGGTGTCGGCTCCGTCGGGTTGCCGGGTTAGGCCATGCCGGCGCGGCGCCGGTCCGGTCCTTGCGTGCACGAACGCTGGAGAGGATCGCAAAAAAGCGTCCCCGTTCGCGTTGCATCAATCAGCGACATCGGCGATCAGCCTGTCCAGTTCGGCCTTCAGCATCGCGCCATGCTGGCGCAGCCAATCGCGTTGTTCACGCCAATCCGGAAAGATCGATTCCACGTGCGCCCAGAAGCGCGGCGAATGGTTGCGCACTTTCAAATGGCACAGCTCGTGCGCCAGCACGTAGCGCAGCGCCGGGGCCGGCGCCAACGCCAGGGCAAGATCGAGATTGATGCGATCGCGCGTATCCAGGCTGCCCCAAAGGCTTTTCATCGGGCGGATGCGCAAGGCGGTTGGCGCCAAGCCCAGCTGTGGCACGTAGCCGGCCAGCCAGCGCGATACATCGCGGCGAATCTGCGTTTCGAAATAGGACGCAAGCAATCCGCGCGCGACCGGCAAGGCACGGCTATGCGGACGCGGGATTTCCAGCGTCAGGCCGCCATCGTGGGCGACGACCCGTGGATAGGCGCCCTCGTCCCAGTCAAGCACCGTCATTTCGCCGCGTAGCGGAAATTCGATGGCGGTACCCACTCGCAGCGGCGGCAATGGCTCGCTGACCAGATTGAGCTCGCCGAGCTTCTTCTCCAGCCAATCGGCGTTGTGGCGCAGGAAAGCGTTGACCTGCGACAAATGCGTGCCTTGCGGATAGGTGATGCGCGCGCCCTTCGTCGACACGGTAAGGCGCAACCGCCGCGCACGCGGATGCGAAGCCTTCAACACGCGGATAGTGTTGCCGCTGGGCGTTGCCAGCTCCAGCCAGTCGCCGTCGAGATACGCCATGTTCCTGCCTTCCGCTACTGCCTGCCGGAGCCAGAATGGCCCCTGGGCCCAAGCAGGATGTGGGGCGGCAGGGCGTTGCGCAAGGGCTTTCTTGCCCGCCACGCCGGAAGCCCGGCGCAGCGCGCGTCTCAGGAATCCTTGGGACGGGGCAGGCCGAACCATTCCTCCAACTTGGCCAGCAACCGCTCCAATTCCAGGGTCAGCAAGGCGAACCGGGCATCCATTTCGGCGGCGGCATCCTGCTGGCTGTCGCCCAGCTCATCCAGCACGGCATCGAGGAATTTCAGCTTGCGCAGTACCAGGTCTTCCCCGAGCACAAAGCTGATGCGATCGTCGAAAACCAAGCCCAGCTGGAACACCTGCTTGCCATTGCGCAGATGCTCCTTCACTTCCTCGGCGTCCAGGTCCTGGCGGCGGCAACGCGCGATCGCGCCAGTCGCGGTCGCCGGGTCGCGCAGTTCGCATTCGTCGCCAAGCGCGAGGCCACCGGGCAGATTGCCGCCGGCGAGCCAGTCGGTCATCAGCACGCGCGGACCTTCTTCGGGCGCAAGCGGCACCGCCGGGAAGCTGCCGAGCGCCTCGCGGACCTGCGTCAACGCATTCTCGGCCGATTTACGGCTGGAAGTATCCAACACCAGCCAGCCATGCTTGCGGTCGACATAGGCGGACATGCGCGAGCTGCGCACGAAGGCACGCGGCAGCAATTCGGTAAGCAGGTCTTCCTTGATGCGCTTGCGTTCGCGCCCGCCGACCTTGCGGCCTTCTTCCTCCGCGATCTTCTGCACCTTGCGCTGCAGCTCATCGTTCACGACCGCTGCGGGCAGCAGCTTTTCTTCGCTGCCGACGGTGAGCAACGTGCAGGCCTTGACCACTTGGGTCATGGCCGCATCGTCACCACGGCCAACCGGCGGCACGAAACCGCGCGTGCCCGTTTCCAGCGGACCGCAGGAGCGCAGGCGATGCTCGCCCAGCACCTCCTCGAGGCGGTTGAGGTCTTCGGCAACGGCGGGAGAAAAACGGAACAGCGTAAGGTTGCGAAAAAACATGCAGGATCCGGTGAAATGACGCCTCTCCCCGCGCGCAGGAAGAGGTTGGCAGAAGGTTTTCGAGCTTGCCCTGACCGCAGCGACCTTGGCGCGCGCCCTCCGGCAGCGGGGAGCGGCGCGCGCTTATCGTGCAATCACGCAGCTCAGCGAATGACGGCAGCCACCGCGGCAACGACGGTATCGAGATTGTTGCGGTTGAGCGCCGCCACGCAGATACGGCCCGTGCCGATGGCATAGATCGCATGCTCCTCGCGCAGGCGATCGACCTGCTCTTTACTCAAGCCCGAGTAGGAGAACATGCCGGCCTGCCGCTGGATGAAATCGAACTGCGGCGCACCGTGTGCGGCCAGTTTTTCCACCATGCCGGCGCGCATGGCGTGGATGCGTTCGCGCATGTCGGCCAGTTCATGCTCCCACAAGGTGCGCAATTCCGCGCTGTTGAGCACGCCGGCCACCAGCGCGCCACCATGCGTGGACGGGCTCGAATAGATGGAGCGGATGGTGCGCTTGACCAGCGACTGTACCCGCAATGTTTCCTCGCGCGTGGCGCCGACGATGGAGAGCGCGCCCACCCGCTCGCCGTACAGCGAGAACGATTTCGAATAGGAGTTGGCGACTACGAACGAATCGATGCCCGATTCGGCGAACAGCCGCACGGCGGCGGCATCTTCGTCGGTGCCTTTATCGAAGCCCTGGTAGGCCATGTCGATGAAGGGCAGCAGGTTGCGCTCCTTCACCAATGCCACGACCTGCTTCCATTGCTCGACCGTGAGATCGACCCCGGTAGGGTTGTGGCAGCACGCATGCAGCAACACCACGGTGCCCGGCTCGAGCGTGCCCAGGTCCGCCAGCATGCCGTGGAAATCCAGGCCGTGCGTGGCCGGATCGTAGTAGCCATATTCGACAACCTCGAACCCGGCCGCCGTGAACACCACGCGGTGGTTTTCCCAGCTGGGACGGCTGATCGCCACCTTGGCCTTGGGCAGCGCCTTCTTCAGCAGGTCCGCGCCGACCCGCAGCGCGCCGCTGCCGCCGACCGTTTGCGAAGTCGCCACACGCCCGGCCGCCAACAACGGCGAATCGGGCCCGAACACCAATTTTTGCGTCGCCTGCGTATAGGCCGGCAGGCCGTCGATCGGCAGGTAGCCGCGCGGCCAGGATTCGCGCGCCAGCGCTTCTTCCACCTGACGCACCGCACGCAGCATGGGGATGCGGCCGGTTTCATCGTAATAGATGCCTACGCCCAGGTTGACCTTGCCGGGACGGCTGTCGGCCACGAAGGCTTCGGTGAGGCCCAGGATCGGGTCGCCCGGGGTCATTTCAACGGATGCAAAAAGGGACACGGCGCTACTCGGTGGTGGAAGGGGAAGTATGGACGTCCAGACGTCCGCCGGGATTTGCTAAGTTTGCTCGCCATCGTTGCCCGCAAGCCAGCCATGGACGTCCGCGCGCTGGGCGCCCTCGCGCGCGCCCAGCGCAGCGAAATCGAACAGCCGGCGGTCCGCCAGCTGCGAGGGCGCGACATTGCCCAGTGCGCGAAAGATGTTTTCGCTGCGCCCGGGATACTGGCGTTCCCACTCGTCCAACATGCGACCGACGGCCTTGCGCTGCAAGTTCTCCTGCGAGCCGCAGAGATTACAGGGAATGATCGGGAACTGCCTGCGCGCGGCGTAGTCGGCGATGTCGCTTTCCTTGCAATAGGCCAGCGGACGGATCACCACATGGCGCCCATCGTCCGAGCGCAGCTTGGGCGGCATCGCCTTGAGGCTGGCCTGGTAGAACACGTTGAGGAAGAACGTGCCCAGGATGTCGTCACGATGGTGGCCTAGCGCGATCTTGGTAACGCCGTTGGCGGCAGCCCAGTGATAGAGCGCGCCGCGGCGC
Organism: Dyella jejuensis; assembly: GCF_044904675.1. NCBI lineage: Bacteria > Pseudomonadati > Pseudomonadota > Gammaproteobacteria > Lysobacterales > Rhodanobacteraceae > Dyella > Dyella jejuensis. The sequence continues at coordinate 95,218 of NZ_JADIKJ010000013.1, forward strand.
AGCCGCGAGCACAGGCTGCACAGGGTCTTGCCCTCGGGAATGACCCGGGTCACCGTGCTGTAGGTATCCTGCTCGATGATATGGAAAGGCACGCCGCGCCCGCCCAGGTAATGCGGCAGCACGTGCGCGGGAAACCCCGGTTGCTTCTGGTCCAGGTTGACGGCTACCAGCTCGAAACGCACCGGCGCCTTCGCCTGCAGCGACAGCAGGATATCCAGCATCGTGTACGAATCCTTGCCGCCGGACAGGCACACCATCACCTTGTCGCCGTCCTCGATCATGTTGAAATCGGCGATCGCCTGGCCCATCTGGTGGCGCAGGCGCTTGGCCAGCTTGCCGGCCTCGTAGGCCTGCTTGCGGGCAATTTCGGGCTTGGCGGCCTCGGGATGAGCGGACATGGCAAGACGTTCGAACGACGGGCAAGCGCCTAGTGTACCTGCCTCACCGCCGATGTTCCGGCGCGCTACACTTGGCGTCTCACCGCTGTCTTTGCGATTGTCACCATGCAGGCCCAGGATCCGACCCAGATCGCCCATCTCCTGGCTGAGCTTCGCCAGGAGCACCGCGACCTGGACACGGCGATCGCACATATGGCCGCCTCGCTGGGCCGTGACGAGCTGCAAATCACCCGCATGAAAAAGCGCAAGCTGCTGCTGAAGGACACCATCGCGCGGCTTGAAAGCAAGCTGATTCCCGATCTCGACGCCTGACTGCCCACTTAACTTCCGATGCCTACACTCGCTCTGGTTGCCCTGCAGGACGATCACGTTCTGCTCGAACCCCTCGGACCGCATCACACGACCGGGCTCGAAGCCGCGGCGGCGGATGGCGAGCTCTGGAAACTTTGGTTCACCAGCGCGCCGGCACCGGGCCAGGCGGCGGCCTATGTCGAGAAGGCGCTGCAAGGACACGCCGCCGGCTGCATGCTGCCGTTCGCGGTACGGGAGAAAAGCAGCGGTGCGATCGTCGGCACCACGCGCTTCTATGATTTCGTGCCGGAACTGCCGCGCATCGCTATCGGCTACACCTGGTACGCGCAGCGCTGGCAGAAGAGCCATCTGAACACCGCCTGCAAGCGCCTGCTGCTAAAGCATGCGTTCGAGGTGCTGGGCTGCGTCGCGGTGGAGTTCCACACCGACGGCCGCAACCAGGATTCGCAGCGCGCCATCGAGCGCCTCGGCGCGCATCGCGATGGCGTGCTGCGCGCACACAAGCGCCGGCCGGACGGCACGCTGCGCGATACGGTTTGCTATTCCATTCTCGCCGGCGAGTGGCCCGACGTGCAGCGTTGGCTGGCGATGCGACTGGCGCGGCTGGCGAAGAAAAAGTGATCGGAGCACCGCGGCAGGCGGTGCCGCACCTCAGTCATTCGCCATCGCGGCCTATGCTCTACTCAAAGCAAGCGGTTGAGCAGCCGATCCAGCCGCACGCGGCTGAGGCGCCGCAATAGGGTCCGCACCTCGCCGGGGTAGTGCCGGGGATTGTCCAGCGCGCGGTAGTCGTCCAGTCGCCTGGCATGACGGCGCAGCATCTGCCATTCCGCTTCATGCCGCGCCGTAAGCTGGCAGGCCGGATCACGCAGCAGCAACCCGTTCTCCAGATCCAGTGCCCAGGCGCGTGGGTTGAAGTTATTGCCGGTGATGACGGCGACCTCGTCATCGACCAGCAAGCCTTTTACGTGATAGCTGTTGTCGCCGTCGCGCCATAGCCACAGGTTGAGCTGGCCGCGCGCGATGTGCGCCCGATGATTGCGCGCGAATCGTCGCAGATTGCTTTCGTAAAGGTACGGCAGCAGGCCGATCTTGCGAAAAGGCTCATGTGGCGGGATGTAGAAATCGTTGGCAGCCTTGTCGCCCACCATGATGTCAATCACACAGCCGCGGCGCAGCAACTGGCCCAGCACCGCACGAACGGGCCTGGGCAGGTTGAAGTACGGGGTGAAAAGCACCACGCGGCGGCGCGCACCTCGCAGCAGCGTCAGCAGCGTCTCGTTCAACGGGTTGGCGTTGCGCCCAAAACCGATCAGCGGCGTTATCGCCACTTGCCCTGTCGGCACGGTTTCATGCGGCGCGTCGTACCGCGCATCCTGTAACTGGCGGCGCAGCTGGCGGATCGCATTCTGCAGATCGCGCGTCGCGAGCAAGGGCCGCTGGTCGAGGCGACTGACCGCTTCGTTACCGCGAAGATGACGATGCGCGAAGCCGGCCATGCTGTCCGCAAGCCCCGCATGCCGAATCAGATGATAGCGATCGAGCCGGTAGCGGCCATGCCGAGCCAGATACACATCGTTGAGGCTGGCGCCGCTGTACAGCACCTTGTCATCGATGATGAAGCCTTTCACGTGCAGCACGCCGAACAGTTCGCGGTTCTGCACCGGCACGCCGTAGATCGCCACGCCATCGCCGAATCGCTGGGCGTAGTCGCGATACAACGCTGCATTGCCCTCGCTCGCCAGCTTGCCGATCAAGCCCCGCCTGGCGCGATGCCAGTCGACATAGACCTCCACTTCCATGGCGGGATGCCGCCGGCGCGCGGCGTATAGTGCATCGAGCACCTCGCGGCCGGCGTCGTCGTCCTGCAGGTACAGCGCGACCAGGATGATTCGCTGCGTAGCCTGGGCAATCAATGCCAGCAGGGCCTGCCGAAAGGCGGCGGGGTCGCCCAGCACCTGCACGTCATCGGGAGCAACCGCGAACGCCGGCAAGCCCTCTGCCTGCATCAGGGAGGAGCGGCCCCGCGACAGCAAGCGCCGAACGAGACGATGGGACAACGGTGGCCGGCGGGGATTCATGGCGCCATGGTAGCGGGTCAGCCCAGGCGGCCGGATCGCAGCCATCGGCCAGCCATCGCCTACGATTCGCCCATGATGCCCTTGAGTGACTTCTTGAGCAGGCGCACCAGTTCCGGCAGTTCGCCCGATTCGAATGTCCGCACCTGCTCGTCCAGCAGTCCCGCCATCGTGGGCAAGGCGCGGCGCAGCAGATGCATGCCTGCGTCGCTCAGGCCAACCATGATCTTGCGCCGATCGGCCTTGTCGTAACCACGGATGACCAGTTTCCTGTCGCACAGGAAATGGACCAGTCGTTTCGTGTTGCTGGACGACTCCCCGGTGATTTCGCACAGGCTGGTAGTTGGCAGCATATAGCCGTCGGCACCATACAGCGCGACCAGGATGCTGTATTCCGGATAAGTGATATCCCATACCTTCAGCATGCCCCCGGCCATGATCCTTCCGCGCAGGTGAACTTGCGCAACCATGCGGGCAACCGTCATCCACTCGACCGGCAGTTCGGGGTGCATGCGCCGCAGATTGGCAATGCTCTTCTCGATAACGCTAAAAACGTTCGATGACATGAATGAGGCAGAAGGGTTGGCTCTCGATCATCTTCGTAGCCAGGCAAGTGATTCGTCAGTCTCTGATTGATGCGAATGCGTGTGGGCTTACACCGTGATGCGCCGCGAGCCGATTCAATTCGTGGACCTTTTTCCTGGATTTGTGATCGTCGACACGCTAGGAGTGCTCGGGCAATCCGCGAGGCTTTTGGTTTCGAATGAAACAATAGCTAGAAAACATCGATATAAATGGACGTCCATCCGTCCATTTCTTGCCAAATCGTCGATTCGGAAAAATTCTCATAATAAAAAGATTGACAGTTTGTAAGTGCGTGCCTTAGGGTCGACGACATGCCGCAACGCAACAGCCACCGCTACGTGACCCGCGCGATTCGTCCACCGACGCTCGCGGACATGCTGCCGGTTGTCGGCCTCCTTCTTCTTTCCCTTGTACTCGTACTCCTCATTACCAACGGAGGTGCGGGCTGAGGGCGCGTGTCAAGGTAAAGCAAAACTGACCTGATACCCCGAAGAACCCCGCACCCGACCAGGATGCGGGGTTTTTTGTTGCCCCTCGGCACCGCCCAAAACGGAGCCAGGCATGACCCCCCAAGCAGCAGCATCGAACGGCACCGACGAAGGTGGCGAAAGCGCCGAAGATCGCGTTCGCATCTTCGATACCACCTTGCGCGACGGCGAGCAGGCGCCCGGTTTTTCCATGGATCGGCGCGCCAAATTGTGCATGGCACAAGCGCTGGAGGCGCTCGGGGTAGACATCCTTGAGGCCGGCTTCCCGCAGGCTTCGCCGGATGATTTCGCCGCCGTCGACGACATCGCGCGCGCGCTGCGCAGTACCACGGTATGCGCATTGGCGCGATGCCAGAGCGGCGACATCGATACCGCCGCGCGCGCGTTGCAGCACGCACGACGGTCGCGCATCCACCTGTTCCTCTCCACCAGCCCGTTGCATCGCGAGCACAAGCTCGGCATGAGCAAGAACCAGGTGCTGGAAACGGCCATCGCTTCCATCGAACATGCGCGCAAGCACTGCGACGACGTGGAGTTTTCCGCCGAGGATGCGCTGCGTACCGAACCGGAATTCCTGGCCGACATCTTCAGCGCCGCCATCGCCGCTGGCGCCAGCACCCTCAACGCGCCCGATACCGTGGGCTACACCACGCCAGCCGAAATGGTCGAACTGTTCGCGTATCTGCGCAGCCACGTGCGCGATGCCCATAAGGCGGTGTTTTCCGCGCACTGCCACGATGATCTGGGCATGGCCGTCGCCAACAGCCTGGCTGCGGTGAGCGCCGGCGCGCGCCAGGTGGAATGCACCATCAACGGCATCGGTGAGCGCGCCGGCAACGCCGCGCTGGAAGAGATCGTGATGGCGCTGAAAGTGCGTGCGCCGCACTTCGGCCTGCATACCCGGATCGACACACGCAAGCTCTATCCGACCTCGCGTCTGCTGACCCAGGTGACCGGCCAGGCCTTGCCGCGTAACAAGGCCGTGGTCGGCGAAAACGCCTTCGCGCATGAATCGGGCATCCACCAGCACGGCATGCTCAAGCATCGCGGCACTTACGAAATCATGCGGCCACAGGATGTCGGCATCGCCGAGACCACGCTGGTGCTGGGCAAGCATTCCGGCCGCCACGCATTGCGCCAGCGCCTGGAGGCACTCGGCCATCGCTTCGACGACAACGCCATGGATAGCCTCTTCAAGCGCTTCAAGATCCTCGCCGACCGCAAGCGCGAAATTCGCGACGAAGACCTCGAAGCCCTGGCCCTGGGCCAGGATCCGGATGCCACCGGTCCGTGGCACCTGACCCAGCTCAACACCAGTTCGCACCTGGGCAGCAGCGCATCGGCGACCGTGAAGCTGAGCCATGAGGACGGCCGCCAGATCGGCGAAGCGGCGATCGGCGACGGCCCGGTGGACGCGGTATTGCGGGCGATCGAACGCGCCACCGGTACCGACATGGTGCTGACCCGCTTCCAGGTTCGCGCGATGAGCGAAGGCGGCGATGCGCAAGGCCATGCGCAGCTCACCGCGCGCCACGCCCAGCGCGACTGGAACGGCACCAGCGTGAGCACCGACATCATCGAAGCCACCGCACACGCCGCGCTGGCCATCGTCAATCGCATCGAGCGCCAGCTTTCCCAGGATCCGCCGCTTGCAGCCTACGGCCAGGGAGTGCCGCTTTCCGAGCGACGCGCGAAGGGATGCGCGCAACAGGAGACGTCCGCATGAATACGCCCTTCCTTTGGCACAACGGCCACATCAAGCCGTGGGCCGAGGCCACCGTGCACGTCAGCACGCATGCGCTGCACTACGGCTCGTCCGTGTTCGAGGGAGAGCGCGTGTACGCCACGCCGGAGGGGCCGGCGTATTTCCGCCTCGCCGACCATACGCGACGCCTGTTCGAGTCGGCGCGCGTGTATGAGATCCAGATCGGCTACAGCGAACAGGAAATCGATGAAGCTTGCCTGGAGGTGATCCGCGCCAACCGGCTGGCATCGGCCTATGTGCGGCCAATCGTGTTTCGCGGCGCCGGCGGGCTCGGCGTTCTCCCCAGGGACGGCGCGCCCGTCGACGTCGCGATCATGGCCTTGCAATGGGGCGCCTACCTTGGCGATGCCGCCGAAGTGGGAGCGGACGTATGCGTGTCCTCCTGGCATCGTCCCGCGCCGAACACGATCCCGAGCTGGGCCAAGGCCGGCGGCAATTACCTCAGCAGCCAGCTGATCGGGCTGGAAGCACGCCGCGGCGGCTACGACGAAGGCATCGCACTGGGACCTAACGGCCTGCTCAGCGAAGGCGCGGGCGAGAACCTGTTTCTGGTCAGGCGCGGCCGATTGCTTACGCCGCCGTCGAGCGCCGGCATCCTGGCCGGCATCACGCGCGATTCGGTTGTCACGCTCGCCCACGACCTGGGTATCGCGGTGGAGGAGCGCGACCTGCCGCGCGAAGCGCTGTACGCCGCCGACGAAGTATTCATGACCGGCACCGCCGCGGAAATCACGCCGGTGCGTTCGGTCGATCGCAAACAGGTCGGCAACGGCGCGCCCGGTCCGATCACGCGCGCGCTGCGCGATGCCTTCTTCGGCCTGTTCGACGGCCGCACGCCGGATCGCTACGGCTGGCTTACCCATGTCCCCGCTGCGGCCGCGCAAGGCCGCGCTTTCCCTCACCCACAGCCCGCGCTGGAGATCACGGCATGAGCCCGCAGACATTGTTCGAGAAAATCTGGAATGCCCATGTGGTCGCGCCCGAAACGGCTGACACACCCTCGGTGATGTACATCGATCTGCACCTGGTACACGAAGTCACCTCGCCGCAGGCTTTCAGCGAACTGCGCGCGCGCGGCCTGGGGCTGCGCCGTGCCGATCGCACGCTGGCCACGCTCGATCACTCCACCCCGACCCTGCCACCGCGAGCCAGCGGCGAGCGTCCTTACGCGAACGCCGAAGCCAAGGCCCAGGTGGCGCAGCTGGAAGCGAACTGTCGCGAATTCGGCGTCGACCTGTACGGTTGGGACAGCCGCGACCGCGGCATCGTGCACGTGATCGGCCCGGAACTGGGCGCCACCCAGCCCGGCATGACCATCGTCTGCGGCGACAGCCACACCTCCACCCATGGCGCGTTCGGCGCGCTGGCGTTCGGCATCGGCACCACCGAAGTCGGCCACGTGATGGCAACGCAGTGCCTGCTGCAACGCAAGCCGAAGACGTTTGCGATCCATGTCGACGGCAAGCTGCCGCGCGGGGTGGGTGCAAAAGACTTGATCCTGCACATCATCGGCGAGATCGGCGTGGACGGCGGCACCGGCCACGTCCTCGAGTACCGCGGCCAAGCCATCGAAGCGATGTCGATGGAAGAGCGCATGACGGTGTGCAACATGTCGATCGAAGCCGGCGCGCGCGCCGGCCTGATCGCACCGGACGAAACCACGTTCGCCTGGCTGCGGGGACGTCCGCGCGTACCGCAAGGCACCGCGTGGGAAGCCGCCGTGCAGCGTTGGCGCGGCCTGCGCAGCGACGAAGGCGCCGTCTACGACCGCGAAGTGCGCATCGACGCCAGCCAGGTGCGTCCTACCGTCACCTATGGCACGCATCCGGGCATGGCGATCGCGCTGGACCAGCCGGTGCCCGCCGCGCGCAACCCGCAGGAGCAACGCGCGCTCGACTACATGCAAGGCAGGCCGAACCAGCCGATGCAAGGCACCGCGGTGGACGTTGTATTCATCGGCAGCTGCACCAACTCGCGCCTGTCGGATCTGCGCGAAGCCGCACACGTGTTGCGCGGCAGGCGCGTTGCCGACGGCGTGCGCATGCTGGTGGTACCCGGCTCCGAAGCGGTGCGCCGCGATGCGGAGCACGAAGGCCTGCACGAGGTATTCCTTGCCGCCGGTGCGGAATGGCGGGTGCCGGGATGCTCGATGTGCATCGGCATGAACGGCGATATCGCCCAGCCGGGCCAGCTGGTGGTGAGCACGTCCAACCGCAATTTCGAGGGCCGCCAGGGCAAGGGCGCACGCACCGTGCTTGCCAGCCCGGCCACCGCCGCTGCGTCCGCGATCGCCGGCGCGATTGCCGATCCGCGCGAATACCTGACGGAGGTAGCGGCATGAGCGCCACCCAACCGCGCGATCAGTTCTCTCTTCCCTTCGAAGCGAGGGTCAAGGCGAGCGGCCAAGCTTGCCCGGCGCTGCCAGCGAAGCGCTCCCCCGCCGTGCAATCCTCTCTCCATGGGGAAGAGGAAGTCCGTTCACCTGGAGTCCTCGCATGAAACCCATCCATCGCATCCACTCGCGCACCGCGGTGCTGTCCGATGAAAACATCGATACCGATCGCATCATCCCCGCGCGCTTCCTCACTACCACCGAACGCAGCGACCTGGGCAAGCATTGCTTCCAGGATTGGCGCTACACCCACGATGGCGGCGACAACCCGGATTTTCCGCTCAACCAGCCCGCCGCGCGCGGCTGCGCGATCCTCGTCGCCGGCCGCAACTTCGGCTGCGGCTCATCGCGCGAACATGCGCCCTGGGCGTTGCTCGACTACGGCATCCAGGCCGTACTGTGCAGCGAGATCGCCGACATCTTCCGCGGCAACGCACTGAAAAACGGCCTGCTCGCGATCGTGCTGGAACAGGCGGAGCATCGCTGGCTGCTGCAAAACCCCGGCATCGAGCTGTCCATCGACGTGCGCGAACAAACCATCCGGCTGCCGGACGGCGGGTACATCCGCTTCCAGCTCGAACCGTTCGCACGGCATTGCCTGCTCAACGGCGTCGACCAGCTCGGCTTCCTGCTGCAGCACGCCGCGGCCATCACCCATTACGAACACGATCAGGAGAAGGCGGCATGAAAGCGCGCATCGTTACCCTGCCCGGCGACGGCGTAGGTCCCGAGGTCATCGACGCGGCGGTCGCCGTGCTGGAAGCCGTTGCCGAACGCAGCGGCCACACCTTCGCATTCGAAACCCATGCCATTGGCGGTTGCGCGATCGACGCCACCGGCGAGCCGCTGCCCGCCGCCACATTGCAGGCCTGCAAGCACGCCGACGCGGTGCTGCTGGGCGCGGTCGGCGGGCCGAAGTGGTCCGACCCGCAGGCCAAGGTGCGCCCCGAACAGGGCCTGCTGGCATTGCGTGCCGCCTTGGGCGTGTTCGCCAACCTGCGCCCGTTGCAGGTGCACCCGGCGCTGGCTTCGCTGTCGCCGCTGAAGAACGAGAAGCTCAAGCACGTCGACGTGCTGTTCGTGCGCGAATTGACCGGCGGCGCGTATTTCGGCGCCAAGACGCGCACGGTCGACACCGCCACCGACGAATGCAAATACACCGTGGCCGAGGTCGAGCGCGTCGCGCGCCGCGCCTTTGAACTGGCGCGCGAACGCCGCCAGCACGTCACCTCGGTGGACAAGGCCAACGTGCTGGAAACCTCGCGCCTGTGGCGCAGCACGGTGACGCGCATTGCCGCGGACTACCCGGACGTGAAGCTGGAACACCAGCTGGTCGATTCGATGGCGATGCTGCTGCTGACCCAGCCGGCACGCTACGACGTGATCGTCACGGAAAACCTGTTCGGCGACATCCTCACCGACGAAGCCGCCGCGCTGGCCGGCTCGCTGGGCCTGCTGCCATCCGCATCGCTGGGCGAAGGCAAGGCCGGCCTGTACGAGCCGATCCATGGTTCGGCGCCGGATATCGCCGGCCAGAATGTCGCCAATCCGCTGGGCGCGATCTTGTCGGCGGCATTGCTGTTGCGTCATTCGCTGGGACTGGACATCGAAGCGACCACCATCGAAGCCGCCGTGAACCATGTATTGAGCAACGGCCCGCACAGCCGCGATATCGGCGGCAAGGCTCATACCAGCGAGATCCGCGATGCGGTGATCGCCGCACTCGACGACGTTGCCACGCCAGCCTTTCTGTGCGGCCTGCGTGCGTGCGGTTGAGCGCAGATCCCATGAGCGAGAACAAAATGCGTAGTGACTTGATCAAAACCGGCCCCGACCGCGCGCCCGCTCGCGCCATGTTGCGCGCTACCGGGCTGCAGGATGGCGATATCGCCAAGCCGCTGGTGGCGGTGGTACATACGTGGTCCAACGTCAGCCCGTGCAACCTCAATCTGCGCGAACTGGCCGAACATGCCGCGGCGGGAATTCGCGCCGCGGGCGGCACGCCAGTCGAGTTCAACACCATCGCCGTGACTGACGGCATCGCGATGGGCACACCCGGCATGCGTGCTTCGCTGATCAGCCGCGAGGTGATTACCGATTCGATCGAGCTGGCGGTGGACGGCCATTGCCTCGACGCGATGGTGGTGCTGTGTGGCTGCGACAAGACCATTCCCGCCGCGGCCATGGCGATGGCACGCCTGAATATCCCCGCCGTTGCGCTGTATGGCGGCAGCATCGCACACGGTACGCACGACAATCATCCCATCACCATCCAGCAGGTGTTCGAAGCGGTCGGCGCGCACGGCGCGGGCAAGATCGGCGATGCCGAACTCGCATCGGTGGAAAAGGACGCCTGCCCCGGCGCCGGCGCGTGCGGCGGGCAGTTCACCGCCAACACCATGGCGATGGTGCTGCAGGCGCTGGGCCTCTCGCCGATGGGCTTCAACGATATCCCGGCCACGCATCCGGCGAAGACGCATGCAGCGTTCCGCTGCGGCGAACTGGTGATGGACTGCCTGCGCGAGCAGCGCAAGCCGCTGGATATGCTCAGCGTTGCCGCGTTCCGCAATGCCGCGCGCATGGTCGCCGCCACCGCCGGCTCGACCAACGCGGTTCTGCATCTGCTGGCGATCGCCCGCGAGGCCGGCGTGCCGTGGACGATCGAGGATTTCGAGCCTGCTTCGGTGCACACCCCGGTGATCGCCGACCTGTTGCCCGCCGGCCGTTACACCGCGGTGGAATTGTTCGGCGCGGGCGGCAGCGCGCGCGTCGCGCAGGAATTGATCGGCGCCGGCATGCTGGAGGATGGCCCCACCGTCACCGGCCGCAGCCTGTACGAAGAATGCGCTGCCGCGCCGCGCGCGGAAAACCAGGACGTGGTGCATCCGATCGCCAAACCGCTGAAACCGCGCGGTGGTTATTCGATCCTGTACGGCAATCTCGCGCCGGAAGGTTGCATCCTCAAGCTGGCCGGCAAGGGCGCCAACTATTTCGAAGGCGTCGCGCGCGTGTTCGAAAGCGAGGAAGCGGCGTTCGCTGCCGTGCAAGGCGGCCAGATCAAGCCCGGCGACGTGATCGTGATCCGCAATGAAGGTCCCGCCGGCGGCCCCGGCATGCGCGAGATGCTAGGCGTCACCGCCGCGCTCGTCGGCCGCGGCCTGGGCAACGATGTGGGCCTGATCACCGACGGCCGCTTCTCCGGCGCCACGCACGGTTTCATGGTTGGCCACATCGCGCCCGAGGCGGCGCGCGGCGGCCCGATTGCCCTGCTGCGCGATGGCGATCGCATCTTCATCGACGGCGATCGGCGCGAACTGCACACCGACGCCGATCTCGACAGCCGTCGCGCCGGCTGGCAGGCACCGCCGGCGAAAGTCACGCATGGCGCACTCGCCAAATACGCGCGCCTGGTCGGTTCCGCATCCGACGGCGCCACCACGCATCCGCATACCGCCGTAGCCACGCCCGCTTCCATCCAACGCTATCCCACGACCGCTAAAGCAGGAGTTACCGCATGAGCACTACCGCTACCACCGACGCGCTTGCCAAGGCGCGGATCGCCGTCCTGGGCTATGGCAGCCAGGGACGCGCGCACGCCCTCAACCTGAAGGATTCGGGCCTGGATGTCGTCGTCGGCCTGCGTCCCAACGGCCCCACCTGGCACAAAGCCGTGGCCGATGGTTTCCAGGTGGTCGAACCGGCCGAGGCGGTGCGTGGCGCCGACCTGGTGGCGGTGCTGACGCCGGACATGGTGCAGCCTGCGCTGTACCGGCAAGCCATCGAGCCGAACCTCAAGGCCGGCGCGGCGCTGTTGTTCGCGCACGGCTTCAACGTGCACTTCAAGCAGATCGAGCCGCGCACGGACATCGATGTGATCCTGGTTGCACCCAAGGGCCCGGGCGCGCTGGTGCGCAGCGAATACGAACGCGGCCGCGGCGTGCCGTGCGTGTATGCCGTGCACCAGGACACGACCGGCCATGCCGAGGAACAGGCCAAGGCTTATGCGGCCGGCATCGGCGGCGCGCGCGCCATGCTGATCAAGACTGACTTCAAGGAAGAAACCGAGACCGATCTGTTCGGCGAGCAGGCGGTGCTGTGCGGCGGCGCCAGCGAGCTGGTGATCAAGGGTTTCGAAACGCTGGTCGAAGCCGGCTACCAACCCGAGATCGCCTATTACGAAGTGTTGCACGAGCTGAAACTGATCGTGGACCTGTTCTACGAGGGTGGCATCACGCGCATGCTGGAATTCGTTTCCGAAACTGCGCAATACGGCGATTACGTCAGCGGCCCGCGCGTGGTGGATGGTGCCACCAAGGAACGCATGAAGGGAATCTTGAAGGACATCCAGGATGGCACCTTCGCGCGCAACTGGATCGCCGAATACAACGCCGGCCTGCCCAACTACAAGAAGCTCAAGCAAGCCGATCTCGATCATCCGATCGAGCAGGTCGGCGCCAGCCTGCGCGCGCGCATGCCATGGCTGCAAAGCAGCGCGAAAGCAGGCCAGCCGCCGCTGAAGAAGGTGGGTTGAAAACCCATGCGGCGCTGCCCCGGCTTCCCCATCCTCCGGCAGGGCAGCGCCGCATGGACCTTAATAAGGTCACGACGATCATGCCCATGACAAAGCGAGCCACGTTCAAGCGCATCAGCAAAGGATCCAGGTGAACATGCCATTGCCCGACCCCACCGCCGCCGATGCCGACAGCGGCAGCGTGCTCCATCCGCTCGCAGGCAAGGACCTGGACGGTGCGGAAGTCGTGGTGCAGGTGTTGGCGGAACAAGGTGTCGATGTCCTGTTCGGTTATTCCGGCGGCGCGATCCTGCCGGTCTACGATGCCATTTTCCGCTATAACGCCGAACATCCCGATGCGCACGGCAATGAACCGATGCCGCTGATCGTACCGGCCAACGAGCAGGGCGCCGGCTTCATGGCATCGGGCTATGCGCGCGCTTCGGGCAAGGTCGGCGTAGCGGTGGTCACCTCCGGCCCAGGCGCCACCAACATGGTGACGCCAGTGCGCGATTCGGCCGCCGATTCGATTCCCATTGTCGTCCTCTGCGGCCAGGTCGCCACGCAGGCGATCGGCAGCGACGCCTTCCAGGAGGCGCCGATCAGCAACATCATGGGTTGCTGCGCCAAGCATGTATTCCTGGTGACCGAAGCCGCGCAACTGGAAGCCACCTTGCGTACTGCTTTCACCATTGCGCGCAGCGGACGGCCGGGCCCGGTGGTGGTGGATATCCCCAAGGATATCCAGAACGCCACTATCCGCTTCCAGGGCCATGGCGAACTGCCGCTTGCCGGCTATCGCACACGGCTGCGCGCGATCGAACAGGCGACCTTGAGCGATACCGAATGCGCCGCGTTCTTCGATGCCTTGGCGCAAGCGAAACGACCCTTGATCTATGCCGGCGGCGGCATCATCGCCGGCGGCGCAGCACCGGCGTTGAAAGCATTCGTAAACGCATTCGGGTTGCCAGTTGCCACTACCCTGATGGGCATCGGCGGCTACGACACCACCGCTCCGCTGGCACTGCACATGCTGGGCATGCACGGCACGGCATACGCCAATTACGCGGTGGAGGATTGCGATTTCCTGCTGGCGCTGGGCGCGCGCTTCGACGATCGCGTGGCCGGCGTTCCCGATCAGTTTGCACCGCAAGCCAGGTTCATCGCGCATATCGATATCGATCCGGCGGAGATCGACAAGGTCAAGCATGCGCACTGGCACCACGTCGGTCCGCTGGATCGCGCGCTGCAACGGCTGGCGCAGTACGGCAAGACACATGGCTACGTAGCGATGCTTGCCGACTGGCATGCGCACGTCGCTTCGCTCAAGCGCACGCATGCCATGAATTACGATCGCGACAGCGCACTGATCCAGCCTTACGCGGTGCTGGAGGAAATCAACCGGCATACGCAGGGCCGGGCCATCATCAGCACTGGTGTCGGCCAGCACCAGATGTGGGCGGCGCAATACCTGGACTTTCGCGCACCGCGGCATTGGCTGACCTCGGGTTCCATGGGCACGATGGGTTTCGGATTGCCCGCCGCGATCGGCGCACAGTTCGCGCGACGCGACGCGCTGGTCATCGATGTGGATGGCGATGCCAGCATCCGCATGAATCTGGGCGAGCTGGAAACCGTCACCACTTACGGCCTGCCGCTGAAGATCGTGGTGCTCAACAACATTGGCGACGGCATGGTGCGCCAGTGGCAGAAGCTGTTCTTCAAGGGCCGCTTCGCTTCATCCGACAAAAGCCTGCATCGCAAGGATTTCGTGCGCGCCGCCGAAGCCGACGGCTTTGCCTGGGCGCGCCGGCTGGAACGGCGCGAAGAGCTGGCTGGCACCATCGCCGCCTTCCTGGCGTTCGAGGGGCCCGCGTTCCTGGAGGTGATGATCGATCCGGAGGCCGGCGTGTATCCGATGGTCGGCCCCGGCGCCAATTACTCGCAAATGATCACCGGCGACTTCATTCCCGCCCGCGCGGCTTTGCATACCGGCGAGGCCGTCGCTTGCGACAGCTTCTGATCCGATACGAACGACTGTCTTGGCAGCCATCACTACAGGAAACAGGTCCATGCAACACACGCTTTCCATTCTTTTGCAGAACGAAGCCGGTGCATTGGTGCGCGTGGCGGGCCTGTTTGCCGCGCGCGGCCACAACATCGACACGCTGACTGTGGCCGCCACCGCTGATCCGGCGGTGTCGCGCCTCACCCTGACGGTGCGCGGCGACGATGCCGCCCTGACGCAGATCCTGCAGCAGACGCGCAAGTTGGTCGATGTGTTGCAGGTCGAGCATCCGGCGCCGGTATGAACGCGCGGCTGGCCGCTGGCGATACGGTGCTTACGGCCGCCTCGATGCTGCGCCGCGCGGAGGCGGCACAGGTCTATGACGTCGCGCAACAGACGGCACTGGAACCTGCCGCCTTGGTGTCCGCCCGGCTCGGCTCCACCGTGCTGCTGAAGCGCGAAGACCAGCAACCGGTTTTTTCCTTCAAGTTGCGCGGCGCCTACAACCGCATGGCGCAACTCGGCGCGATCGAACGAACGCGCGGCGTGGTGACCGCCTCGGCCGGCAACCACGCGCAAGGCGTGGCGCTGGCCGCCTCGCGCCTGGGCATTCTCGCCACCGTCGTGATGCCGGTGACGGCGCCGCAGGTGAAGGTCGATGCCGTGCGCCGCTTCGGCGGCGACTTCACGCGGATCGTGCTGTTCGGCGAGTCCTATAGCGACGCGCAAGCCGAAGCGCAGCGGCTTTGCGACGAGCGCGGCGCCAGTTTCGTGCATCCTTTCGACGATGCGGACGTGATCGCCGGCCAGGCCACCATCGCGCTGGAAATACTCGCGCAGCATCCCGGGCCGCTGCATGCCGTGTTCGTGCCGATCGGCGGCGGCGGGCTGGCGGCGGGGGTCGCCGCCGTGGTCAAGGCGCGACGCCCGCAAGTGCGCGTGATCGGCGTGCAGGCGCATGATGCCGATGCAATGGCGCGCGCCTTCGAGGCCGGCGTTCGCGTCACGCTGGATGAGGTCGGGTTGTTTGCCGATGGCACCGCGGTCAAGCAGGTCGGCGCGCTGACGTTTCCGTTATGCCGGCAATACCTGGATGACGTATTGCGGGTGGATACCGACGCCATCTGTGCCGCGATCCGCGATATCTACCAGGATACGCGCAGCATTCCGGAACCTTCCGGCGCGCTGGCGCTGGCCGGGCTCAAGCAGTACGTCAGCGCACATGGGGCGGTCGATGGCGCGCTGGTTGCCGTGATTTCCGGCGCGAACATGAATTTCGATCGCCTGCGCTTCGTCGCCGAGCGCGCGGAAATCGGCGAACAGCGCGAAGCGGTATTTGCCGTGACCATTCCCGAACAGCGCGGCAGTTTCCGGCGTTTTTGCGCCGCGCTCGGCCAGCATTCGATCACCGAATTCAATTATCGGATCGGCGATGCGCAGGCCGCGCATATTTTCGTGGGCGTGCAAACCGCGCAGCGGGAGGAACGGGAGGCACTTGCCGCCGCTTTTCGCGCCAACGGTTTCGACGTGCTCGACTTGACCGGCGATGAACTGGCGAAACTGCATCTTCGCCACATGATCGGCGGCCGTTCGCCGCTGGCGCGCGATGAATGCCTTTATCGCTTCGATTTCCCGGAGCGTCCCGGCGCGCTGGCGCGCTTCCTGGAGCGCATGCGTCCGGACTGGAACATCAGCCTGTTCCATTATCGCAATCACGGCGCCGATTATGGGCGCATCCTGGTCGGTATCCAGGTGCCGCCGAGCGAGCATGCCCTGTTGCGGCAATTCCTCGCCACGCTCGCTTATCCCTACGTGGACGAAAGCGACAATCCGGCCTATCGCCTGCTGCTACGCACGTAGCACATCAGAGGGCACGGGGATCGCCTTCTTCTCGATGGAGCCGCCCGCGTCCAGTGCGAACACGTGATTGTCGTAATCCATGAAATAGAGCGTGGTGTCCTGGCACGCCATGAAATGTTCGACGTCGAAGGTTGCCAGCTTGCCCGCGCAGGCACGCAACTGGTCGGGGGTAACCTCGAGCGCGATGTGGTCGCCATTGCGGCAGGAAGGCCCGTCGCCCTGGCGCAACACGAACCACACGCCACCGAACTTCGCAAAGCGTTGCGGGTGTCCGTCACGGTCGGTCCGATCGGCCATGACATGGGCATCGAGTACGCCGGCGAACAGTTCCGCGGTACGTGTGGGGTCGCGCACGATCAGCGCAATATGACTGATGGACGTGACCATGATGGACCTGACCCCCGACGCGGTGCGAAATCCTAGACCGACCCCTGCCGGAAGACAATGTACTACTGCTGCCTGGCGGCCGGCGCAACGCTAAACTTGCCGAATGGCTCCCACTTCCCGCAAGCGCCCGCGGCGCAATTCTCCGGCGCCGGTCGCGCCTCGTGCGCGCCCGGCCGCACCCAGGCCAGTCCGTCCGGCCGACAGCTCGACGCGCGCCGCGCGCGTGCTCGACTGGATGCTGCAGAAGCTGCCCGACCGCCAACGGCAGAAAGCCCACGACCTGCTCGTCCTGACTCGCATGGATCGTCCGATCGGCGCGCTGCTGCTGTTGTGGCCGACCTGGTGGGCGTTGTGGCTGGCGGCCGGGGATTTTCCGCCCTGGAAGCCGTTGGCGATTTTTACGCTTGGCGTGTTCGCGATGCGCGCCGCCGGCTGCGCGATCAACGACTACGCCGACCGCAAGCTCGATCCGCAAGTGGCGCGCACGGCCGGACGGCCCATTGCTTCCGGACGGGTGACACCGCGCGAAGCATTGATGGTCTTTGCCGCGCTGCTGGCATTCGCTTTCCTGCTGGTACTGCTGACCAACGCGCTGACCATCAAGCTTTCCTTCCTTGGCGCCGCGCTGGCCGCTCTTTATCCCTTTACCAAGCGCTACACCGATCTGCCGCAGGTGGTGCTCGGCGCGGCGTTCGGCTGGTCGATCCCGATGGCCTTCGCCGCCATCCAGGGCAGCGTGCCGCCGCTCGGCTGGCTGCTGTTTATCGCCAACATCCTGTGGTCGGTGATCTACGACACCGAATACGCGATGGTCGATCGCGACGATGATCTGAAGGCCGGCGCGCGTTCCACCGCCATCCTGTTCGGCGATGCGGACCTCGCCATCATCGGCGTGTTGATGGGCACTTTCCTGGTCGCCATGCTGATGATCGGCAACCGCGCTCACCTCGGCTGGCCTTACTGGCTGGCGCTGGCTGCCGCCGCCGGGCTGTTCGGGTGGCAGCAATGGCTGATCCGCAATCGCGAACGCGACGCCTGCCTGGCGGCATTCCGGCACAACAACTGGCTTGGCCTGACGCTGTGGATCGGCATCGCCCTGGCGCTCGCCGTGCGCTGATGCCGAGACATCCAGGGCGCGTGCTCAACGACCTGGCATCGGCGCCCGCGCCAGCGTCCACACGTCGACACGCATCACCCCCGCTCGTTTCAGTACGTGAGTGCAGGCTTCCAGCGTGGCGCCGGTCGTGCATACGTCGTCCAGTAACACGATATGCGCAGGAAGCGAGGCAGCATGGTTTAGCGCGAAGGCCGTGCGCAGATTGCGTCGTCGCTGTACCGCATCGAGTCCGGTCTGGGCCTCGGTATGCCGAATACGCCGCAAGAGATCGTGCCGGTACGGAATGCCCAATGCGCGTGCCAATGGTCGCGCCAGCTCGAGTGCCTGGTTGTAGCCGCGCTCTCGCAAACGGCGCCGGTGCAAGGGTACCGGCACGATCAATGGCGGCAGCGAAGCTGGACATCGTTCGCGCTGCCAGAGCGTTGCCAGTACACGTCCGGCGGCGAGATCGCGGTTGAACTTGAAGCGGGTTTCCAACCGGTCCAGTGGCCAGGCATAGCGAAAGGGCGCCCAGGCGGCATCCCATGGCGGCGGCTTGCGCAGGCAGCCGCCGCACTGCGGCGCGGCGATCGCCAGCGGCAACGCACAGTGGGCGCAACATGAGGTGTTGCGAGGAAGCTCGGCGGCGCAGTCGCGGCAAAGATCCATCCCTGCTGCACCGGCGTCTCCGCACAGCAGGCATCGCCATGGCAGCAGCCAGCCATGCCATGCGGACAGCCATCGCCGGGGCGCATCCATGCGCAAAGAAGTCGCTCAGGCGCGGGGTTTGAACAGGGCCGCGTCGAGGATCGACCACAGATGGATGATCCAGCCCAGCCAGAAGAACCAGAGAATGACCGCCAGCACGAACATCACTACCGCTTTCAGCAGGCGTCCCTGCACCAGTTGGCCCAGGCCGGGAACGAACAGACTGCACACCGCGGCGATGACGTTGCCGGCACTGCCCTGACCTGCACTCATGGATCGACTCCTTCGATGGATGTGCGGCGATGGTAGCGGGTCCGTCGCCTTTCATCGCGTCAACCACTTGTACCCAGATCGAGTTGACACTGTTTCAGACGGCTTCCACACTGTGCCCCGGTTTTCTGGAGCATTAGCCCATGTCCGCAGCCGCTATCCGCCACGACTGGACGCGCGATCAAGTCGCCGCACTGTTTGCCCTGCCATTCAACGAGTTGCTGCATCAGGCCCATGGCGTGCATCGCGCCCATCACGATCCGAACGCGGTCCAGGTTTCCACCCTGCTTTCGATCAAGACCGGCGGCTGCCCCGAGGATTGCGGCTATTGCCCGCAGGCCGCGCGCTATCACACCGGCGTCAAGGCGGAAAAGTTGATGTCGGTGGATGCCGTGGTCGCTCGTGCCCAGGCTGCCAAGCAGGCCGGCGCCAGCCGTTTCTGCATGGGTGCGGCATGGCGCAGTCCGAAGGATCGCGACGTCACCCAGGTTGCCGAAATCGTCTCGGCGGTAAAAGCGCTGGGCCTGGAAACCTGCGCCACGCTCGGCATGCTCACCGACACCCAGGCGCATACGCTCAAGCAGGCGGGGCTGGATTACTACAACCACAACCTGGATACCGCGCCCGAGTTCTATGGCGAAATCATCCATACCCGGCAATACCAGGATCGCCTGGACACGCTCGAGCACATCCGCGAAGCCGGCCTGAAAACCTGCTGCGGCGGCATCGTCGGCATGGGCGAAACGCGCACGCAGCGGGCCGGCCTGCTGCAGACGCTGGCCAACCTGCCCGAACATCCGCAGTCGGTGCCGATCAACCAGCTGGTGCAAGTGGAAGGCACGCCGCTGCATGGCACCGAGGCGCTGGATCCATTCGAGTTCGTGCGCACGATCGCGGTGGCGCGCATTCTCATGCCCGCGTCGATGGTGCGGCTGTCGGCCGGCCGGCAGCAGATGGACGACGCGGTGCAGGCACTGTGCTTTTTCGCCGGCGCCAATTCGATTTTCTACGGCGAAAAGCTGCTGACCACCGGCAACCCGGATGTGGAGCACGATCGCGCCTTGTTCCGCCGCCTCGACCTGCACGCGCTGGAAGTGAACGAAGATACCGATACCGTGCACGCCGACATCCTGGAAACAGAAGCTGACGGCTGCGGGCAAAGCTGTGGCTGCAGTGCCGCGGCCTGACCTGCTCGGGCGACTGGCCGTCCAGACGGCCGAACGCGCGCAGGCGCAACTGCATCGGCGCCTGCGCACGATAACCAAAACCGATGGCCCCTGGCTGGAAAGCGATGGCCGTCGCCTGCTCGCTTTCTGCAACAACGATTACCTCGGCCTTGCCCAGGATCCCCGGCTGGTCGCCGCCCTTAAACAGGCGGCCGATGCCGATGGAGTGGGCAGCGGGTCGGCGCACTTGATCTGCGGTCATCGCCGCGAACACGCCATGCTGGAAGAAGCGCTGGCCGAATGGACCGGGCGCGAGCGCGCGCTGCTATTTTCCACCGGCTACATGGCCAATCTCGGCGTGATGCAAGCGTTGCTCCAGCGCGGCGAACTGTGCGTGCAGGACAAACTCAATCACGCCTGCCTGCTCGACGGTGCGCAACTGGCTGGCGCAACGTTGAAGCGCTATCCGCATGCCGAGGTCGACGCGGCCATCCGTCAACTGCAACGCAACGCGGAAGGTTGCGCACTGCTCGCCACCGATGGCGTATTCAGCATGGATGGCGATATCGCGCCGCTGCGTGAGCTATCCAGCCTGTGCGCAAACGAAGGCGCCACCTTGATGGTGGACGATGCGCACGGCCTTGGCGTGCTCGGTGAATCCGGTGCCGGCAGCGTGAGCGAAAGCGGATTGCATGAACGCGACGTCCCCGTGCTGATGGCTACGTTGGGCAAGGCGTTGGGATGCAGTGGCGCGTTCGTCGCCGGTTCCGCCGCATTGATCGATGGATTGACCCAGTTCGCACGCACCTATGTCTATACCACCGCGCTGCCACCGGCTCTGGCGGCGGCGGCATTGCGTGCGGTCGCCATCGCGCGCGACGAAAGCTGGCGGCGCGACAAACTCGGACAGCTGATCCGGCGTTTCCGGCGCGGCGCGGCCGAACTTGGCCTGCCGCTGATGCCGTCGCGCACGGCGATCCAGCCGCTGTTGCTGGGCGACGCGCAGCGCGCGCTGGACGCAGCGCGGGCACTGGAAGCGCAAGGCCTGCTGGTGGTGGCGATCCGTCCGCCCACCGTGCCGCAAGGGCAAGCCCGCCTGCGCGTGACGCTATCGGCGACGCATGAGGAAACGCATGTGGACCGCTTGCTGGAAGCCCTGGCTTCCCTGCGGCTGATGGATGCGCCGGTATAATTGCCTTCCGCACGCCGTCCTCGCCTATGTCGATCCTCAATATCTCCGCCTATCGCTTCGTCAGCCTGGACGATTTGCCCGCGCTGCGTGAGCGCCTGCTCGCGCGCTGCCACGCCTTGGCACTGAAAGGCACGATCCTGCTGGCGCCGGAAGGCATCAACCTGTTCCTGGCCGGTCCGCGCAACGCGATCGATGCGTTCGTGGCATGGCTGCGCGAGGACTCGCGCTTTGCCGGGCTGCAGGCCAAGGAATCCTTTTCCGAGGACGTACCGTTCAAGCGCATGCGCGTGCGCCTGAAGCAGGAAATCATCACCCTGCGCCGGCCTACGATCCGTCCCGAAGGCGGGCGCGCGCCCGCCGTGGACGCGGCCACGCTCAAGCGCTGGCTCGACCAGGGCCATGACGACGACGGCCGGGAAGTCGTGCTGCTCGATACGCGCAACGCTTATGAAACGGATGTCGGCATGTTTCCGCAGGCGGTGGATTATCGCTTGAGCAGCTTCACCGGATTGCCGGATGCGCTCGCCGCCGACCAGGCGCGTTACGCGGGCAAGACCGTGGTTTCGTATTGCACCGGCGGCATCCGCTGCGAGAAGGCGGTGTTGTATATGCAGGATGTCGGCATGGACGGTGTCTACCAGTTGGAAGGCGGCATCCTGAAATATTTCGAAGAAGCAGGCGGTGCACACTGGCAAGGCGACTGCTTCGTATTCGACGAACGCGGCGCGGTCGACAAGACGCTGGAACCCTCGCGCTCATGCGGAACGTGCGCCAGGGCGGAGCGTCAGTCCAGCGACGATACCGCGCCATGAGCCTGTACATCGAAGTTCGCGGCACCGGCCCGATACCGCTGGTGATGATCCATGGCTGGGCCATGCACGGCGGCGTATTCGCGCCGCTGGTCGAGGCGCTGGCCAGGCACTGCACCCTGTACCTCGTCGACCTGCCGGGGCATGGCTATTCGCGCGATTGCAACCTGCCGCTGGAACCGCACGCTTGCGCACACGCCATCGCGCAGGCGACACCGCCGGCCATCTGGCTGGGCTGGTCGCTTGGCGGACTGGTCGCGCTCAGCGGCGCCCTGGCCTTGCCGCGGCACGTGCGCGGCCTGGCCATGCTGTGCGCCACGCCGCGCTTCACCAGCGCAAGCGATTGGCCCTACGGCAGGGATCCCTCCCTGGCGCGGCAACTGGCCATCGATCTGGAAACCGACTACCACGCCACCATCGAACGGTTCCTGGCGCTGGAAGTGATGGGCAGCCCCGATCCGCGCGGCGACCTGCGCCGGCTGCGCGCCGACGTGTTCGCGCGCGGCGAACCGGACTTGCGCGTTTTGCAGGAAGGCATCCGCATCCTTGACCAGACCGATCTGCGTCCTCTTCTCCCCGCATTGCCGGCAGGCAGGAGCTGGTGGAGCGCGGGCCGTCTCGATCGCCTGGTGCATCCGGATGCCATGCAATGGTCAGCCGCCGCGGGCGCAGGCACCTTTCATGTGGTCGCCCATGCCGGACACGCGCCCTTCCTCAGTCACGCCGATGCGGTAGCACAGACGCTGCTTCCCTGGCTCGAGAGTTTTCCATGAGCGACTACCAGGTCGACACGCACCGCGTGCGCGCCAATTTCAGCCACGCGGCCAGCAGCTATGAGCAGCACGACGCGCTCCAGCGCGAGGTACAGCAACAGCTGCTCGAACGCCTGGATTTCTACCCGCAGCAACCCGAACGGGTGATCGATGTAGGCGCAGGCACGGGACGCGGAAGCGCGCAGCTCAGGAAGCGCTATGCGAAAGCACAGGTCATCGCCGTGGATGCGGCATTGCCCATGTTGCGTGCCGCGAAAACGCATGCCGGGTGGCTCAAGCCGTTCCTGCGGGTATGCGGCGAGGCCACCGCGCTGCCGCTGCCCGATCACAGCGTGGACGTGTTGCATTCCAACTTGTGCTTCCAATGGATCGATGACCTGCCCGCCCTGTTCGGCGAATGCGTGCGGGTGCTCAAGCCTGGCGGCATGCTGCTTTTCTCGAGCTTCGGCCCAGACACGCTGCGCGAACTGCGCGCCGCCTGGGCGTCCGTGGACCAGCATTCCCACGTGAGCCGCTTCCTGGACATGCACGACCTGGGCGATGCCATGATCAACGCCGGCCTGCGCGATCCGGTGCTGGACGTGGATCGCTACACGCTGACCTACAGCGAGCCGAAAGCGTTATTGCGGGAGCTGAAAGGCCTTGGCGCCACGCATGCCGATCGCGGTCGCGAGCGAGGACTGACCGGCAAGCATCACTTCCAGCACATGCTGGCCGCCTATGAGGCCATGCGGGTGGACGGACGCATCCCTGCAACCTGGGAAGTGGTGACCGCGCACGCCTGGGGGCCGCCGCCGGGGCAATCGCGACGCGCGAAAGGCGGCGGCGAAATCGCGAGCTTTTCCCTCGACAGCCTGCGCGGCTCACGCCGGCGCTGATCGAACGTTACTTCTACGCGCCTGGAACGCGGGTCCCCGAAGCAGATGTCGTGGCGGCGCCGGGCGCCAAGGTCGAGCCTGGGCGCATTGCCGGTCATCCGTTGATGGTTGTCGTCGAGTTGCCGGATATGTGCCTGGCCCTTCATGACGATGGCGCGCAGGTCACGCGAATAATGGAAACAAGCCCTGACGCCGCCGCTCCTTGAACGGATGACATGCGGCATGTCTTCGCGCTTATCGCCTGGCGGCGCAGGGCTTATGCCGGAAGCATTCGAGCAGATGGTCATTGACCATTCCGGTGGCCTGCATGAAGGCATAGCAGATCGTGGTACCGACAAAGCGGAAACCGCGCTTTTTCAGGTCCTTGCTCATCCGGTCCGACAATGGCGTACTGGCAGGTACGTCGCTGCGGGTGCGCCAGTTGTTGCAGATCGGCTTGCCGTCGACGAAGGACCATAGGTATGCATCGAGGCTGCCGTGTTCGGCAATGACCTGCAACGCGGCCTTGGCATTGTCGCGTACCGAGGTCATCTTCAGGCGATTACGGATCAGGCCCGGATCGAGCAGCAGTGCCTCCAGTTCGCGATCCTTCATCGCGGCGACGCGCGCGATCTCGAACCCATGGAACGCACGGCGATAGTTGTCGCGCTTGTGCAATACCGTGCGCCAGGACAAGCCAGCCTGGGCACCTTCCAGGCACAGAAATTCGAACAAGGCGCGATCGTCGTGCAGCGGCATGCCCCACTCGGTATCGTGGTATGCCTGCATCAATTCGCCATCGGCCGCCCAATGGCAACGTATGCGTGCAGTCACTGCGCACTCCCTATTTTTCAGCCAACATTGGCGATGCAGGATAGCGCGCGCCGTCGTCGCGGATCAGCCGCCACGGATAGCATTCGATCGAGGACGCGCCTACCAAGGCAACCGGTCGATATCCACGTTGCCACCGGTCAGCACCAGGCCGATGCGACAGCCCGCGAAGCGATCGCGCTGCTTGAGCAGCGCCGCCAGCACGGTGGCGCTCGATACCTCCACCACCAGCTTGAGGTTCTGCCACAGCAGTTTCATGGCCGCGATGGTTTCCTCGTCACTGACGGTGATGACTTCGACCCGATGCTCGCGCAAGACCTCCAAATTCGGCTCACCGATCAAGGTGCGCAAACCATCGCAGACGGTATCCGGGACGAACGATTCGATACGTGCGCCGCGCGCCAGCGACTGCGCGGCATCGTCCGCGCCAGCAGGCTCGGCACCCAAGACGGCAAGCGCCGGATTCATGCCATGCGCGGCAATCGCACATCCAGACAGCAGGCCGCCGCCGCCGACCGGGGCGATGATCGTGTCCAGCCCGGCGCTTTGCTGCAGCAGTTCGAGCATCGCTGTGCCCTGGCCGGCGATAACGCGGGTATCGGCGTAGGGATGGACCAGGATGGCGCCCGTGGCCTGCTGCACCTGGGCAGCCTTCGCTTCACGCGCGGCGATGGTGGGCGCGCAGCGATGCATGATCGCACCGGCCCGCTCGATCGCCTCGACCTTCGCGCGCACGGCGCCCTCCGGCACGACCACGTGCGCGGGAATGCCGCGGGTCGCGGCAGCCATCGCGAGCGCATTGCCATGATTGCCGGAGGAATGCGTGACCACGCCATGCCTGGCCTCGTCATCGGCAAGCGACCACACCGCGTTGCAGGCGCCGCGAAACTTGAACGCGCCGCCGCGCTGCAGGTTCTCGCACTTGAAATGCAGCTCCGCGCCGAGCAGATCTTCCAGTGCCGCGCTTCGCAACACTGGCGTGATGGTAGCGTGCGGCGCGATGCGGGCGGCCGCATCGCGAATCTGCTCGAGGCCAGGCAATGTCACGCTCATGGGATCTCGATCTCCACGCCGCAACGGAACACTCTTTCCGTGCCGGGCTCCAGCCGGATCGCATTGGCGCAATCGGGCCGGTTAAAGGCGTTCGACATGCTTTCCATCGGCTCCAGGGCGACGGCGCGGCGCACGTCGCGGGTAACCGTGTCCGCGGTGAATACCAGCACGATCCCATGCTCTTGCCACATGCTGATGCGCACGCCGCTGGCCGGATCGCGCAAGTGAGTGCGCGCGCGGCCGTCGGCGTCGAGCACGAGGTCGGCGAAGGCGTTATCGATCCTGGCGCTGCCAATTGGCTTTGATTTGCGAAAATCCAACTCCGTTGGCGCCGCATCCAGCGGCTGATACGCCTGCGCGCCCGGCAGCGGAATGTAGTCGGCGGTGGTGCGGACCAGCGCACGCGCCGGCACCTGCAACTCCCAGGTATCGACAGCGCTGTCGCCCATACGGAAATAAGGGTGCCAGCCGAAGAAACACGGCGCCGCCGTCTCGCCGACATTGCGCATGCTGACCTGCAGCGACAAGCCGCGGGCGTCGAGCGTATAGGTCACGGCAAGATCGATCGCAAACGGATAGCCCGCGAACGCGCCGGGCCGGATCGCCGAGGTAGCGAAGGTGATGTGGGCACCGTCGCCATCGACATGCTGGATCACCACATCGAAATCCACCCCGCGCACGAAACCGTGCCGGCTGGCGCGCTGCGCCCCTTCGACGCCCGGCTGCAAGTCATGGGACTGTCCATCGAACGTATAGCGTGCGTCGTCGATGCGGTTGGCGAACGGCGCCATGATGGCGAAACGCGAGCCGGGCCGGCTGTCCAGTTCCGCACCGTCGCGGTAGCCGTCGGCCAGTTGCTGAAACTCGCCGGCAATGCGCTGTTCGAGGGAAACCAGGGTCGCCCCGCGGCGCGCTATGCGCACGCGGCGTCCACGCCCGGCATCGTCAAGAACGAATACATCGTGCGGCCCCATCTGCGTCTTTTCGATCGTGAACTCGCTCATCCGCTTGTCCTGTGGGGAAGGGGCCTCATGTTAGCCTGATACGTCCCCGTTCATCCCGTGTGCCGCATGACCCTCGTCAACGAACTCGCCACCCCGCCGATCCGCCTGCGTGACTATCACCAACCCGCCTGGTCGGTAGATACCGTTGAGCTGGAGGTCGAACTGGATATCGACTGCACCGAAGTGTCATCACGCCTGGTATTGCGTGGTGCCGCCACCACGCCATCGACACCGCTGCGCCTGGATGGCGAAGGCCTGGAATTGCTGGCGATCTCGCTCGATGGCAAGGCGCTCGGCAGCGATGCCTACCGTTACGACAAGGGCGTGCTGGAAGTGGATGGCGTGCACGATGGCAGTGTGCTGCAGACGCGCGTGCGGATCCGCCCCGCCGCCAACACGGCGCTGGAAGGCCTGTATCTGTCGGGTTCGCGTGACAGCGGCTTTCTGTTGACGCAATGCGAGGCCGAAGGCTTTCGCCACATCACCTTCTTTCCCGATCGGCCGGATGTACTGGCCCGCTATACCGTCACCTTGCGTGCCGATCGCGCGCGTTTCCCGGTGCTGCTTGCCGGCGGCAACCCGGATGGCCAAGGCGGGCTCGCGGACGGCCGCCACTGGGCGCGATTCGTGGACCCGCATCCCAGGCCCAGCTATCTGTTCGCACTGGTGGCCGGCCGCCTGGAACACATCCAGCGCGAGTACATCACCGCGGACGGCCGCCCGGTAAAACTGGTGATCTGGTCGGAGGCGAATGTCATCGATTGTTGCCATTACGCACTCGATGCGCTGGAACGCGCGATGCGCTGGGACGAACGCACCTACGGACGCCAGTACGACCTGGATGTATTCCATGTCGTGGCCACGCACGATTTCAACATGGGCGCGATGGAGAACAAGGGACTGAATATCTTCAACGCGAAATACCTGCTGGCCGATCCGGATAGCAGCACGGATGAGGAATATCGCGCCGTCGAAGCAGTGGTGGCGCACGAATATTTCCACAACTGGACCGGTAACCGCGTGACCTGTCGCGACTGGTTCCAGCTTTCCTTGAAGGAAGGCCTTACCGTATTCCGGGAACAGCAGTTTTCGGCGGAAATGAATTCGCCACCGTTGAAGCGCATCGAGGATGTATCGCTGCTGCGCCGCACGCAATTCCCGGAAGACGCCGGCCCGCTGGCGCATCCGGTGCGTCCGGCCGAATATCGCGAGATCAATAATTTCTATACCGCGACCGTCTATGAAAAGGGCTCGGAACTGGTGCGCATGCTCGCCGGCCGGCTCGGCCAGCATGGTTTCCGCCATGGCATGGACCTGTATTTCGAACGCCACGACGGACAGGCGGCAACGATCGAGCATTTCCTCGCCGCCCTGGGCGACGCCAACGATATCGACCTGACGCCGTACCTGGCGTGGTACGCGCAGCCAGGTACGCCGCGCCTGCATGCCAAGGGCCAATACGACCCGGCACGCCGCGAATACACGCTTACGCTGTCGCAACAGATGCGACCTGCGTCGAGCCAGCCCGACAAGATGCCTCTGCCGATTCCGGTGAAGCTATCGTTGTTCGATCAGCACGGTCGCATGCTGCCCTTGCATGGCGAGGATTTCGGTGGAGGGATACCGCAAACCGAAAGCGTGATCGTCCTCGACAAGGCCGCGCAGCATTTCATTTTCCGCCACGTCGATGCGCCACCGGTGCCATCGCTGCTGCGTGGCTTTTCCGCTCCGGTGGTACTCGAATGCGACTACACGCCCGCGGAACTGGCCTTGTTGCTGACGCACGATGCGGATGGGTTCAATCGCTGGGAAGCCGGACAGCAGCTGGCCATGCTTGCCTTTGACAGCCTCCAGGGCACGCACGACGCCAAGGCGTGCGATGCCTGGTGCGATGCGTTGGCCGCCCTGTTCCAGCATTCCACGGTCGATGATGCGCTGCTCGCCGACCTGCTGACGCCGCCGGGTGAAATCGAGTTTGCCGACCGGCAACTTGAAGTGGATCCGGCGAAAATCCATGTGCGACGGCAAGCGCTGCAACATCGCCTGGCCACGCACATCGGCGCGCAGGCGCTGCTCGAGCGTTACCGGACATTGGCCGCCGACACCAGCCATCGGCTCGACGCCGGCAGCCAGGCCGGGCGTCGTCTCAAGCGCCGCGTGCTGGAGTTGCTTGCCTTGCTGGATGCGGATCAGGCCCATGACCTGGCGGCACGGCAATTCGAAAACGCCAAGGGCATGACCGACCGGCTTGCCGCGCTCGGCGTGCTGGTACGCGATCGCGCATGGCAGGCTGCAGATGCGCTCGTCAGCTTCCGCGAACGCTACGCGGACAATCCGTTGGCGTTGGACAAATGGTTCACCGTGCAGGCCCAGGTGCCCGGCGAGGCAGCGCTCGCCATCGTCCAGCAACTGGAAGGCGATCCGGCGTTTACCCTGAAAAATCCAAACCGCGCGCGCGCTTTGTTCGGCGCCTTCGCCAGCGCCAACCCCAGCGGGTTTCATCGCATCGACGGCGCCGGCTATCGGCTGTTTGCCGAACGGCTGATCCAACTGGATGCGCTCAACCCGCAGATCGCAGCGCGCCTGGCGACGGCCTTCAACGGGTGGCAGCGGCTGGAGCCGGTCCGGCGCGAAGCGGCCCGCTTGGCGCTTGGCGCACTTGCGCAACGCCAGGAGCTATCGCGCAATCTGGGCGAGATCATCGGCAATGTGCTGCAGCACTGAGCCCTGTTAACGCGAACGGCGACCATGCTGGTCGCCGTCGCGGGGCGGTGCGTTGAACGTTGCGCTCAGGCCGGCAGGTGACCCAATTCGCTGAGCAAATGACTCATGCGCGATTCCAGGCGCGGGCGCAGTTGCTGTTGTTGCGCCGAGTCGCGCTCGACCAGATGATCCATCGCCATTTCGAGGCGACCGATTTCGATCATCAGGTCGTGCCGCAGGTACACCGGTGCGAATTCGTTGCTGTTATCCATGCCACATCTCGTCGTTGTCTCGCATCTGGAATGCTGCAACAGGCGTGCCAGCCTGTGATACAGATCACATAATGTTTTCGCTCCCGATCACGCAGTGACCCTCTGCGTCAGCAGCTGCCGTTCACCGGCATAAATTTGCGTTTCAGTCACTTCATGTTCACGCGGTTAGGGCGATGATCGCTCCACGCAAACGGGGGTGCGGCGCTTCGCCGTGCAGTTCAAGAATTACCAGTTTCTGGCGCCCGGCAATACGGTCATCCTGGATTCCCCCTGTTCCTGAGACCGCCGGGCGCCAGATCTCTTTCAAGAGATCGCAAAAAAACGACGGCGCCCAATGGGCGCCGTCTTGCTTCCTGTCCCGGTACGCGAATGGACCCCTGCCGTCCTATCTCAGCGCGCGAATCGCGCGGCCTCTGCCCGTGAAAGTGCAGCGAATATCATGCAGAAACCATGCCAGCCATAGCAGGTAATGCCGTCGCGATGGCCGCGCATTATCATAAGCCTTTGTCCGCCGATCGATTTTACCTATCCGATGTTCCATCCGACTTCCTATGACGTGATCGTGATCGGTGGCGGCCACGCCGGCACCGAGGCCGCGCTGGCTTCGGCGCGCTGTGGTGCGCGCACGCTGCTGCTGAGCCACAACATCGAAACGATCGGCCAGATGAGCTGTAATCCGGCCATCGGCGGTATCGGCAAAGGGCACCTGGTAAAGGAAATCGACGCCTTGGGCGGCGCCATGGCACAGGCCGCCGACCGTGCCGGCATCCAATGGCGCACGCTGAACGCATCCAAGGGGCCTGCGGTGCGCGCCACCCGTTGCCAGGCCGACCGCGCGCTGTACAGGACCGCCATCCGGCGGATGGTGGAAAGCCAGCCCCGGCTGGACTTGTTCCAGCAAGCGGTGGACGACCTGTTGATCGAGCACGGACGCGCGATCGGCGTGGTGACGCAGATGGGCGTTTCTTTCCGCGCCAGGTCCATTGTGCTCACCGCCGGCACGTTCCTGGCCGGCAAGATCCACATCGGCCCCGCCCAGTACGCGGGCGGCCGTGCCGGCGACCCGCCGGCCTCCACGCTGGCGCAACGCCTGCGCGAATTGCCGGTGGCAGCCGATCGCCTGAAAACCGGCACGCCGCCGCGCATCGACCAGCGCAGCATCGATTTCAGCCAGCTGGAAGAACAGGCGGGCGACGATCCGGCGCCTGTCTTCTCTTACTTGGGTTCACGGCGCGACCACCCGCGCCAGGTCAGTTGCTGGATCACCCATACCAGCGAGCGCACGCACGCGATCATCCGCGGGGCGCTGGACCGCTCGCCGCTGTATACCGGCCAGATCGAAGGTATCGGTCCGCGCTACTGCCCCTCGATCGAGGACAAGGTGGTGCGATTCGCCGACAAGGGATCGCACCAGATCTTCATCGAACCGGAAGGACTGGACAGTTTCGAGATCTATCCGAACGGCATTTCCACTTCGCTGCCGTTCGATGTGCAGCTGGAGCTGGTGCATTCGATCAAGGGCTTCGAGCACGCCCATATCACCCGCCCCGGTTACGCCATCGAATACGACTATTTCGATCCGCGCGGACTGCACCCGTGGCTGGAAACCAAGACTGTTCCGGGTTTGTATTTCGCCGGCCAGATCAACGGCACTACCGGCTATGAGGAAGCGGCGGCGCAAGGCCTGGTCGCCGGCCTGAACGCCGCGCTGGCCGTGCAGGGCAAGGCCCCGTGGTATCCGCGCCGCGACGAAGCCTACATCGGCGTGCTGATCGACGATCTCACCAGCAATGGCACCATCGAGCCCTACCGCATGTTCACCTCGCGCGCCGAGTACCGGCTGCACCTGCGCGAGGACAATGCCGATCTGCGCTTGACCGAAACCGGCCATGCGCTGGGCGTAGTCACCCAGGCACGTGTCGATGCGTTGCGCGCCAAGCGCGAGGCAGTGGAACGGGAAGTGCAGCGCCTGGGCTTGCTGTGGGCCGCGCCCAATAATGCGCTGGGCGCGGCCATTGCGCGCCAGCTTGGCGTGACGGTGAGCCGCGAAACCAGCGCACTGGATTTGCTGCGACGGCCTGAACTCGATTACGCCAAGCTGGCCGAAGTGCCCGAATTGGGACCGGCGGTCGAGCGGGAGGATGTCGCCGCGCAGGTTGAAGTGCAAACCAAGTACGCCGGTTATCTCGAGCGCCAGCGCGAGGAAATCGAGCGCCAGCGTCGCCACGAAAATATGGCCATTCCGGCCGGCTTCGATTACGACAAGGTCCGTGGACTTTCCGCCGAAGTGCTGCTGAAACTCAAGCGCAGCCTGCCGGCAACCATCGGCCAGGCAGCCCGCATCAGCGGCGTTACGCCCGCGGCCGTCTCACTGCTGCTGGTGCACCTGAAGCGGCGCAACGCAGCTTGACCCATGGCCCTCCCGGGCCCACTCCAGTGCGAGCGCGTGGCATCATGCGCGCTGCTTTATCGAGGAATGCCCCATGGAAGTCTGGATCGGTCGACAGGGCGAACGCCACGGCCCCTATCAGGAAGAGCAAGTGCGCGAATGGCTGCGTAGCGGCCAGTTAAGCCGCGACGATCTGGGCTGGTATGAAGGCCTGGCGGACTGGCAGCCGCTGTCGGTGCTGTTTCCCCAGGACAAGCCGGCACCAGCCAATCCGTATGCGCCGCCGCCGTTGCAGCAGCAGGCCGCTTCGGTTTCCTTCGGCTATGCCGGCTTCTGGCAGCGCTTCAGCGCATGGTTCATCGATCTGATCATCCTGATGATTCCATCCATGATCGTGATGTATCTGCTTGGAGGCATGCAGGCCTATGATCACCTGCGCGAGCAACTGCAAGGCGGCGCCGACATGAGCGCCGCTTTCCGTGACTATGCCGCTGCAACGGAGACCTCCTCGTTGGTTTCGCTGGTCATCACCTTTTTCTATTACACGTTCTTCGAAGCATCCAAGTGGCAAGCAACACCCGGCAAGCTGGCGCTGCGCCTGCGCGTCACCGACGTCAACGGACAACGGATCACGCTTGGCCGCTCGGCTGCACGCAACCTCGTCAGGCTGTCGGCGCTGATTTTCGGCTTGATTCCGATCATCTGCTATCTCGCCGTGGCATGGACCCAGCGTAAACAAGGCTTGCATGATCTATGGGCCAGCACCTTCGTGCTGCATGGCACCGCGCAGGAACAACCGCCGCAACGGCCACCGTCAGGCAGCGACCACAGCCGTTTCACCGCCTGAACCCATCATTTTGCGCATGGCGCCAACCGGCAGGTTCGCGCCATTTCTTGCGTGCTGCGCGGGGGCGCGCACGCGCAACTCATGAATTCCACTTGCTTGCTATCATGAAAAATTCAAGCTGCCCAATTTCGCAGCTCGCCATCGCAACGTGGAACACCAGGGAATTCTTTCAGCCTCATGCTCAGCATTGAACAACGCATTGCCCAGGACATCGCCGCCAAATCGGAGCAGGTACGCGCAGCCGTGGAACTGCTCGATGGCGGCGCCACCGTGCCCTTCATCGCACGCTATCGCAAAGAAACCACCGGTGGCCTCGACGATACGCAGTTGCGCCTGCTGGAAGAGCGCCTGCGCTACCTGCGCGAACTGGAAGAACGGCGCGCGGCGATCCTCTCGAGCATCGAGGAACAGGGCAAGCTCAGCGATGCCTTGAAAAGCGACATCCTCGCCGCCGATACCAAGGCACGACTGGAAGATCTATACCTGCCCTACAAGCCCAAGCGCCGCACCAAGGCGCAGATCGCGCGCGAAGCAGGCTTGGAGCCGCTCGCTACCGGATTGCGGGAGGATCCTGCGCAATCACCCGAAGCGTCCGCCGAGCGGTTCGTCGATGCCGAAAAAGGCGTACCGGACGTGCGCGCAGCGCTCGATGGCGCCCGCGCGATACTGATGGAAAGCATTGCCGAGGACGCGCAATTGCTCGGCGAACTGCGCGATTGGCTGTGGGAGAAAGGCCAGATTCGCGCCAAGGTGGTCGAGGGCAAGGAGAACGAGGGCGCGAAATTCCGCGACTATTTCGATCACATGGAAGCGATCGGCAAGATTCCCTCGCATCGCCTGCTTGCGCTGATGCGCGCCCGCAACGAAGGGGTGATCGAGCTTGAGCTCGCTCCTGGCACGGATACCGAACAAGGCCATCAGGAAGGCGAAGGTCGCGTGGCCGCGCATGCCGGCATTATCGACCGCGGTCGCGCGGCCGATGCGTGGCTGCGCGAAACCGTGCGCCTCACCTGGCGGGTCAAGCTGCATTTGCATCTCACGCTGGATCTGTTCGGCCGCGTGCGCGAAGGCGCGGAAGACGAAGCGATCCGCGTGTTCGGCGACAATCTCAAGGATCTCATGCTGGCCGCACCGGCCGGCGCCAAGACGGTAATGGGGCTGGATCCCGGTATCCGCACCGGCGTGAAAGTGGCGGTAGTCGATCCGACCGGCAAGTTGCTCGCTACCGATACCATCTATCCGCACGAACCGCGCAAGCAGTGGGATCAGTCGCTTGCGCGCCTAGCCGTATTGAGCAAGCAGCATGGCGTCAACTTGATCGCGATCGGCAACGGCACGGCCTCGCGCGAAACCGACAAGCTGGCAGGCGAACTGATCAAGAAGCACGCCGACCTGAAGCTTTCCAAGATCGTGGTGAGTGAGGCTGGCGCGTCGGTGTATTCCGCTTCCGAAACGGCGGCCAAGGAATTTCCTGATCTGGATGTCAGCTTGCGCGGTGCGGTATCTATTGCCCGACGCCTGCAGGATCCGTTGGCGGAACTGGTGAAAATCGAGCCGAAGGCGATCGGCGTAGGCCAATACCAGCATGATGTGAACCAGGTAAAACTGGCACGCGCGCTGGACGCCAAGGTGGAGGATTGCGTGAACGCGGTCGGCGTCGATGTGAATACCGCCTCCGCCGCCTTGCTTTCGCGGGTCGCCGGCCTCACGCCCAGCGTGGCGGAGAACGTGGTGAAGCACCGCGATGCCCACGGACCGTTTCCCAATCGCAAGGCGCTGTTGAAAGTGCCTCGCCTGGGCGACAAGGCGTTCGAGCAATGCGCGGGCTTCCTGCGCATCAGTAACGGGGACAATCCGCTGGATGCGAGTTCGGTGCATCCGGAAACCTATCCCGTGGTCGAGCGCATCATCGCGCAGTGCGGACGCGAGGTGAAAGCGGTGATCGGCGACATCACTTTTCTGCGCGGACTCAAACCGGAGCAGTACACCGACGAACGCTTTGGCGTACCCACGGTGCGCGATATCCTCAAAGAGCTGGAAAAGCCCGGCCGCGACCCACGCCCCGAATTCGTGGCGCCGAGCTTTGCCGAAGGCGTGGAGGATCTGAAAGACCTGCAACCGGGCATGATCCTGGAGGGCCGCGTCACCAACGTGGCCGCATTCGGTGCCTTTGTCGATATCGGTGTGCACCAGGATGGCCTGGTCCATGTGTCCGCGCTCTCGCACACCTTCGTAAAAGATCCGCGCGATGCGGTGAAAGCCGGGGATATCGTGAAGGTCAAGGTGATGGAAGTGGATATTCCGCGCCAGCGCATCGGGCTGAGCATGCGGCTGGATGACGAACCCGGGCAGGTCCGGTCTCGCTCCGGCAGCGGCGAAGCTCGAGGCGGACCGCGTGAGAACCGTGAACCCAAGCGAGGCGTACCGCCATCGAAGCCGGCGGCCGCCCCGACCAATAGCGCCTTTGCGGATGCTTTCACGCGGGCCCTTAAACGGTAAGGCGTCCGGGTTGTTTGCGCCGCAGCATGCGCTACCGTATGGCATGCATTAACGTAACGCCCTTATAACAAAGCAGGAGCACCCGCATGTTCCACCCTCGCAAGATCGCTGGCGCCGTGGCGCTGGCCCTCGGTCTCGTTGGTGCCGCCCAGGCCACGAGCAATCCAAACCCGACGTTTAACGGCTTTATCGCTTTTGGCGACAGCCTGAGCGATGCGGGCAATATCTCGCTCGCGACGAATCCCAGCGTCCAGCCGCCGCTGGAATTCACCACCAATCCCGGCGCGGTGGTGGTACAGAATGTCGCCAGTGCGCTGGGCCATCCGCTGACGGCATCGCTTGTCGGAGGTTCCGATTACGCCTGGGGCGGCGCGGGTGTATTGAACAATTCGCCCGGCACCCCGGCGCTGGTGCCGACGCTCACGACGCAGATCGACGGCTACCTGGCCAGCGGCACGGTGAACAGCCGTGCCCTGTATTCGGTCTGGGGCGGCGCTAACGACATTTTCTATGCGGCGACGGCCGCAATTGCCGCCGCCGCCGTGCCGGCACTGGTCCAGCAGACCATCCAGAGTGAGGTTACGCAGGCCATCGCCGGCGGCCTGATTCCCCCCAATAACCCCGCCGCCATCGCCGCGTTTACCGCGCAGATCACGCCAACCGTGACGCAGCAGGTCGAGGCCGCCGTGGCCGCGCAGGCTGGTGTGGCCAGCCTGCAGACACAAGCCCAGGCGCAAGCCAGCGTCGTCGCCGCCGCGCAGCAGGAAGTGAAACTGATCGGCCAGCTGCAAGGCGCGGGCGCCAGGAATATCCTGGTATTCAATTTGCCCAATATCGGCCTGACCCCCGAGGCCACCGAGGAAGGCGCGACCGCAGCCTCTGCGCTGACCACCCTGAGCGTGGTCTTCAACGGCCAGCTCAATGCAGGCGTGGGACAGCTGGGCAAAGGCATCATCCCCGTCAATACGTTCGCGCTGCTCAACCAGGTCATCGCCAATCCGGGCGCCTATGGTTTTACCAACGTGACCACGCCGGCCTGCGGCGTTGGCTCCAGCTCGGTGGCATGCGGCCCGCAAGGTTCCGGCCTGCCTTACACCTACGCTCCGGGCACCAACGAAAGCTATCTGTTTGCGGACGGCGTGCATCCGACCACCGCGGCAGACCGCATGCTGGCCCAGGCGGTGCTGTCGGAACTGGCGGCGCCGCAGCAGATCTCGTTGCTGCAGGAGGCGCCGCTCGCCGCGATCACCACGCAGACTTCCGTGGTGCGCAACCAGATGATGGCCGATCAGTTCGGCAGTCCCACACGCGCGTTCGCCAGCATCAGCTACTCGAACCAGCAATTCGACCAGAGCGCGGGCGCTCCCAAGACCACCAGCAACAATGTTGACTTGACCGTGGGCGCCGATGTGCGCGCCAGCGACAACATTTCGGCAGGCGTGGCGCTGGGTATCGGCGAACATTACGCCGATGTCAGTGGCGGTGGCGGTTACGATCTGCAGGCACTCACTGGCCTGGGTTATCTGACGTGGCATTCGGGCGGTGCGTATGCAGGCGCTTATGGCGATTTCGGCCAAGCCAGCTACACCAATATCAATCGTGTGTTCGATATCGGCGGCTACCGCACCAACGAAAACGGCAAGACCGACGGTTCCTATGTCGGCATGGGCCTGCATGGCGGATACTGGTTCGATGTATCGGGCTTCAAGACGGGTCCGTTCGCCAACATCGAATACCAGAACATCAAGATCAACGGCTACAGCGAAGGTGGCAACGATGCCACGGCCATGTGGTTTGGCCGGCAGGAACGCAATGCGCTGATCAGTACCCTGGGCTGGAGCTTGCAGGGCCATTGGCAGACGCACGGCATGGACCTGGCGCCGTATGTCGAACTGGGCTGGAATCATGACAGCCGCGCCAGCACCGACATGGTGACCGCAGGCTTGAACAGCATGAACGGTAGTTTCGAAATGGCCGGCTTTACGCCCGACAAGAATTGGGGTTCGGCCAATGTAGGAGTGCTGGCGCAGTTCACGTCCAACATCTCCGGCTGGATCGCCTACAACGGTCACTTCGCGGATGACAGCCAGCGCTACAACGGTGTGAACCTGGGTTTGAAGTTCGGCTTCTAAGCCGGCTTCCACCTGGAGCAAAAAAGCCGTCCATTGCGGACGGCTTTTTTATGCGTCGTACTTTGTTGTGCGACAGGCTTATTTGCCTTTGCCGCCCGTGGCCAGGTTGAGCGTGTCCTTGGCCTGCTGCTGCAGGTTGGCGGCGTCGCTGTCGCTCAGCGTATCGGTATTGCCGCCGGCTTCATGCGTTTTCAGCACCAGCGAGCCATCGTCGCCCCAACCGGCGGTATCCACCGACGAAGGCCTGGCCGTCTGGCTGGACTTTTTCTGCTGCTGCACCACCCACGGCTTGCCATCTTTATAGGCATAGTCAGTGCTGGTGAAACCCTTGTCGCCGTAATCGACCAGCTCACGAATGAATTTCACCTGCCCGCCGTCACGGAATACCTGCCACGCGCGCGATGCGTTGGGCTCCAGCTTGGTACCCGTGGAACGCTTCATGCCACCGATCTGCTTCTGCACACCCTGGAAAGCGGCCAGCAGCTTTTCACCCGGGGTCTGCTCTGGAGCGAGTTCCACCGCCACATTGGTAGTGGGGCTGCCCTTGGTCAACACCGGCGCCTGCAACGGCATGGTGTAGTGGCGGTCGCCATCGGTCAGCTCGGCTTGCACGATGTACAGATCATTGCCAGCCACGTCGGCCGGGTTGAAATCCAGCTCGAACGGCAGCGGGAAGGTGGTGGCCGGTGCGATGGTCTTGGTCGCGAGCGGAGCCGATCCTTGCGCCGTCACATCCAGCAGTTTGATTTCGAGTTTGTCCTGCGCGGATGGCGTGATGCCGCCGCGAAGGGTGACGGTGCCAGTAATACTGTGCGCAGGACCGGTCGGCGCGGCGGCCGAACCATCCGTGCCAGCCGGCGACGACGGGTTGGAAGAATTGTTGCAGCCGGCTAGAGCAACCGCTGCCACTGCCATCAGCGACCAAACAACGCTGCGCATGAGATGAAACCTCGGGTTGGATCGATTCGAACGCGGATTTTACGGGACGCAATGCGCCGCAAACATTCGCGGGGGAGCCCCGAAGAATAGCCCAAACTCCCTGCATGGAAAAGTCAATGGGATCGCAGCTCCATGCGCTCGCGTATGGAGCTGTGGTAAGGGAACACGGCATTACGCGAATTCCAGGTGCGGCGTCATACATGCCTGCCGCCAAATGGAGGGCTCGATCACGTGCCCAGGCATCCGGTAATCGGCCCAATTACGCGCGGCCTTTGCTTACCGCAGGGGAAATCGTCGTACCTAAATTGGCGCTGGCGCCAACCAGTCGGCTTGAGAGCCA
Source organism: Dyella jejuensis (assembly GCF_044904675.1). Lineage (NCBI taxonomy): Bacteria > Pseudomonadati > Pseudomonadota > Gammaproteobacteria > Lysobacterales > Rhodanobacteraceae > Dyella > Dyella jejuensis. The sequence goes on from NZ_JADIKJ010000013.1 coordinate 133,881, forward strand.
GCGCATTTTCTTGCCCTGCCAGGATTCCACGTGTCAACCCTGGTCAAACTGAAGCGTTTATGCGCCGGACAATCCCTAAAAAACGCATCGCCATTCGCAATTTGTTACGATACATCAAGAAATTGCCACGCCGCCATTTTTTTAATGGCGGCTCTGGCGGGCGAAAAGGGCTTGGGATGAATTCACTAGCGCAGCACCAGAAACACCTGCGGAAATGTCGATGAATCTGCAAATAAATACGGCTCCCGAATCCCATTCCACTTTTGCCGACCGCATTAAATTGCTTATCCAGCGAGTCGGCAGCGTTACCGAAATCGCACGCATGTGCGGCTTTTCGGAAGGAGTCGTGCGTAGCTGGAGAGACGGCAACACGGACCCCTCGCGTGCGCGCTGCGTGACCCTGGCACGCACACTCGGTATCTCACTGGTTTGGCTGGTGGCCGGCGAAGGCGCCATGCAAATCGATCCCAGCGCATTGACATCCGATGACACGAGCGGCAACAGCGCCGATACGTTGTCGCAACGCCAGCGTATCAAGCTGCGCACCGCCGCCGATACGCTCGAAGCCAATGGCATGGATGCGCAAAGGCTGAACACTGCGCTGCGGATCCTGCAATCTGAATTGGATTTGGCCGATAGTCGCCTGACGCTGGCGGAGAACGCCGACATGTTGGCCGAGCTCTATGACATCCTTGGCCCTGGCGGCAACGATGTCGACGCGACAGCGATGGTGACGTTCAATCACCGGCTTGCCGAACGGCTGAAGGGCCGGCCTGCTGGCCGTCTGACTTCCTGAGTTGTCCGCAAGGTTGGCGCAGCGAATAAAACACGGCAGCCTTGGCTGCCTTTTTTTATGCTCGAACTGCGTTTACAAGCGCGCGATATCCGCGATCGCCGTGAATTGCGCCTTGAGGTGCCCGAGTAAGGCAAGCCGATTGGCACGCACCGCCGGATTCTCGGCGTTGACCAACACGCTGTCGAAAAACGCATCGACCGGCGCGCGCAGCTGGGCAAGCCGCGCCAGTACGCCAGCGTAATCACGGCGCTGCAAAGCGGCGGCATTGTCGGCCTGGGCGGCTTCCAGCGCCTGCGCCAGCGCACGTTCGGCGTCCGCTTCGAAATGCGCAGGATCGACATGACTGCCGATGCTTTGTGCGCCATGTTCTTCCTGCTGTTTGCGCAGGATATTGGCAACACGCTTATTGGCGCCGGCAAGACTGGCCGCCTCGGGATGACGGCCGAATTCGACCACGGCACGCAGGCGACGATCGAAATCCACCAGGCTGGTCGGTGCAACCGCCAGCACGGCTTCATATTGCTCGACGGTAAAACCTTGCTCGGCGTAGTAGCCGCGCAAGCGGTCGAGCATGAAATCGCTGAGCTCGGTTACCAGTGCGGCACGCCGCTGCCCAGCATCGAAGATCGGCGTTTTGCCATCCTTTCCTGGCTTGATGCCAGCGCTCAACGCGGCATCGGGTAACAGTTCCAAGGCTTCTGCGAGCACACCTTCATGATCGAGATCGAGTTCGCCTTCGATCATGGTGCGGGCCAGACCCAAGGCGGCGCGCCGCAACGCGAACGGATCCTTGTTGCCGCTGGGCTTGAGGCCCACGGCAAAAATGCCGGCAAGCGTATCGATGCGTTCGGCCACGGCAAGTACTTGCCCTAGCTTGCCCGCGGCAATCGAGTCACCCGCAAAACGCGGCTGGTAGAAGCTGTCCAATGCCTCGGCGACATCAGCCGGTTCCTTGTCGTGGCGCGCGTAATAGCGGCCCATCACGCCCTGCAATTCCGGGAACTCGCCGACCATGCGAGTAAGCAGGTCGCACTTGGCCAGGCTGGCTGCGCGTGTCGCCAGCGCAGCATCCACGCCCACGCGATTGGCAATAATGCGGGCCAGCTCGGCCACGCGGATGCTTTTATCCCACAGGCTGCCAAGCGCCTGCTGATAGGTGACGTGCTTGAGCGCCTCCTGATAACTGGCAAGCGGCGCCTTGAGGTCTTCGTCCCAGAAGAATTTTGCATCGGCGAAACGCGGGCGGATCACGCGCTCATAACCCTTGCGGATCTCGCTCGGCTGCTTGCTGTCAATATTGGCGATGCCGATGAAATGCTCTGTCAGCACACCCTGCGCATCGAACACCGGCACGAACTTCTGGTTGGCCTCCATGGTGGTGACCAATGCTTCGGGCGGCACGTTGAGAAACTCGCGCTCGAAGGCGCAGGCGATCGCTACCGGCCATTCGGTGAGGTTGGCGATTTCATCCAGCAGCGCGCCGTCGAGCCGGGGCGTACCGCCTGTCTGCCGGGCCACGCGCGCGACCTCATCGCGAATGCGTTGCCGGCGCTCGATCGGATCGGCGAGCACCTTGGCCGCGCGCATCGCATCCAGCCAGCTGTCGGCGTCAGCCACGTGCACGGGTTGCGGATGCATGAAGCGATGGCCGCGCGACTGGCGTCCGCTTTTCAAGCCGAGGACTTCACCGTCCACGATCTCGGAGCCATGCAGGATCACCAGCCAATGAACAGGACGCACGAAGGTGTAGTCGTGGTCGGCCCAGCGCATGGGCTTGGGTATTGGCAAGCCTTTGAGCGCCTCGTCAACGATTTCCGGCAGCAGCGCGGCGACCGGCTGGCCGGCCTTGATCGTGCGGAAGACAAACCAGGCGCCCTTGTCGGTTTCCAGCTTTTCCAGCTGGTCGACGCCGACACCGCACGATTGGGCAAAGCCAATCAGCGCCTTGCCGGGATTGCCTTGCGCATCCATCGCCGCGCCTACGGCCGGACCTCGGCGTTCCAACGCTTGCTCCGGTTGCGCGGTAGCTACGTCCGGGATATGGACGGCCAGACGACGGGGCGTAACGTATAGTTTTGCCTGCTCAAGCGCAGCGGCGATGCCGCGTTTGCCGAGACCCTCGCGGATGCCGCGCAGGAACGATGCGCCCAGTTCGTCCAGCGCCTTGGGCGGCAGTTCTTCCGTGCCCAGTTCGATGAGCAACGACTTGAAGGCGCTCATGCGGCTTGCTCCTTCCTGTTCTTTAGGCCGGGAAAGCCAAGCTTTTCGCGTTGTGCTACGTATGTTTCAGCCACGCTGCGCGATAGCGCGCGCACGCGCAGGATGTAGCGCTGACGCTCGGTGACGCTGATGGCGCGGCGTGCGTCGAGCAGGTTGAATGTGTGGCTGGCCTTCATCACCTGCTCGTAGGCTGGCAACGGCAATGCGGCGGCGATCAGTTTGGTGGCTTCGCCTTCGCATACGTCGAACCAGCGCAGCAGTTCGGCGACATTGGCATGCTCGAAGTTATAGGTACTCTGCTCTACTTCGTTTTGATGGAAGACATCGCCATAAGTGACCTTGCCGTGCGGGCTTTCGGTCCAGACCAGGTCGTAGACGTTGTCCACGTTCTGCAGATACATCGCCAATCGCTCCAGGCCGTAGGTAATCTCGCCCGTCACCGGCCTGCATTCCAGGCCGCCGGCCTGCTGGAAGTAGGTAAACTGCGTAACTTCCATGCCGTTGAGCCAGACCTCCCAGCCCAGGCCCCAGGCGCCCAAGGTCGGCGACTCCCAGTTGTCCTCCACGAAGCGCAGGTCGTGCACCTGCGGATCGAGGCCGAGCTCCTTCAACGAGCCTATGTAGAGCTCGAGGATATTCTCGGGATTGGGCTTCATGACCACCTGGTACTGGTAGTAATGCTGCAGGCGATTCGGATTCTCGCCATAGCGGCCGTCGGTGGGACGCCTCGAGGGCTGCACGTATGCCGCCGCCCAAGGCTCGGGCCCAAGCGCACGCAGGAAAGTGGCGGGGTGGAACGTGCCGGCCCCGACCTCGGTATCGAGCGGCTGCAACAATACACAGCCCTGCGCCGCCCAGTAGCGGTTGAGGGTCTGGATCACATCCTGGAAAGTAGGTGCGGACATCGCTTTCCGTAACCTTATGTAAAGCGCGTTAGTATAGCCGCAGCGCATCTTTCCGCCGTTTTCCAGGCAACCGATGCCATTCGGGAATCCACAGATGGCAGCAACCCAACAAATCGCCTCCATGCTCGGCCGCCGTGGCCGACTGGCCCTGGATGACGTGCTGGCCGCCCTGGTTGTGGATGGTTATCTATCGGCTGACGCTGCCAAGCAGCTGCGAATGGGCCATCGCGCCGGCCGTAGCACCATCGAATTGAATCCACTGGTAGTGATCGCCAATGCCAAGCTCACCAATCTGCGTGAGCCCGCACGACCGTTAAGCCTTGAAGGGTTGACCGAATGGCTGGCCGGCCAGGCAGACCTTCCGTACCTGAAAATCGATCCCATGAAAATCAACGTGGCGACCGTCACCCAGGTGGTCAGCCATGCCTATGCCCAACGCCACCGGATCCTGCCGGTCGCGGTGACGCCAGGGGAAGTCACCTTTGCGACAGCCGAGCCGTTTGATAACAGCTGGGCCAAGGACCTGGCGCAAATGCTGCGCCGGGACGTGCACCGCGTAGTCTCCAGCCCGATCGACATTAACCGCTATTTGCAGGAATTCTACGGCGTCCAGCGCTCGATCCAGCTGGCCCGGGACGCCAAGAACCAGACTGGTTACGATTCCTCGGCGCTCCTGAATTTCGAGCAGTTGCTGGAATTGGGCAAAGCCGGCGAGGTAGGAGCGGATGATCGACACGTAGTGCATATTGTCGATTGGCTGCTGCAATACGCTTTCGAGCAGCGCGCCTCGGACATCCACCTGGAACCGCGCCGCGAAGCAGGCTTGATGCGTTTCCGCATCGACGGCGTGATGCATAAGGTGTTCGAGCTGCCGCCACCGGTGATGACGGCGGTGACCTCGCGCATCAAGATTCTTTCACGCATGGATGTGGCGGAAAAGCGCCGTCCCCAGGATGGCCGCATCAAGACACGCGCCACCTCCGGGCGTGAAGTGGAATTGCGCATTTCCAGCATGCCGACCGCGTTTGGCGAAAAGCTGGTCATGCGTATTTTCGATCCGGATGTGGTCGCCAAGGATTTCTCGCAACTCGGGTTTTCTGCGGCCGAAGACATATTGTGGCGAAGCATGGTGGAGCGTCCGCACGGGATCGTGCTGGTGACCGGCCCCACTGGCTCGGGCAAGACGACCACGCTTTATTCGACGCTCAAGCATCTGGCTACGCCCGACATCAACGTTTGCACGGTCGAGGACCCGATTGAAATGGTCTCGCCCGAGTTCAACCAGATGCAGGTACAGGCCTCGATCGACCTGGATTTCGCCGCCGGTGTCCGCACGCTGTTGCGACAGGATCCGGACATCATCATGATCGGCGAAATTCGCGACCTGGAAACGGCGCAGATGGCGGTTCAGGCATCGCTGACCGGACACCTGGTGCTGTCGACCCTGCACACCAATGACGCGCCCAGCGCGGTGACACGCTTGCTCGATCTGGGCGTGCCGCATTATCTCATTCAGTCGACGCTGACCGGGGTGGTCGCGCAGCGACTCGTGCGCACGTTGTGTCCCCATTGCAAGCTCGAGACGCACCAGGATCCGCACGAATGGGCGGTGCTGACGCACGGCTGGTCGCTCGCGATTCCCGAGCGCGTCTTCAAGCCAGCCGGGTGTCTGGAGTGCCGCAATACCGGTTTCCTTGGGCGTACCGGCATCTATGAAATGATGGCATTGAGTCCACGGCTGCGCGGCATGGTCGGCGCACAACTCGACCTGCTGCGCTTTGGTCATGCGGCGCTGGGGGAAGGTATGCGCCCGTTGCGCATCTCCGCCGCGGACCAGGTTGTGCGCGGCGTGACGACCGTGCAGGAAGTGCTGACCGCACTGCCCCCGGTCGAACATATTGAAGATTCACCCTGATCGCCTGCCCGGTCTGCCTCTGACGCATGAATCCCATCCTGATCATCCGTACTGGTCAAGCTCCCGCCAACATCCGTGCACGTCATGGCGATTTTCCGCATTGGTTCCGGCTTGGCGCAGAATTGGCTGCGCAGCGAATACACGTCGTCGACGTGGCGGCAGGCGAAACGTTGCCGTCTCCGCAGAGCGTTTCCGGCGCGTTGATCACGGGTTCTGCCGCCATGGTCACCGATCGATCGCCATGGAGCGAGCGCACCGCGGGCTGGATCCGCAATGCCATGGATATCGACCTGCCACTGTTGGGCGTGGGTTACGGCCACCAGCTGATGGCTCATGCGCTGGGCGGCCAAGTCGATTATCTGCCGGGCGGCCGTGAGATCGGTACCATACCGATCGATTTACTGCCCGGCGCAGAAAAGGATCCGCTAGCCGCACTGCTGCAACCTCAATTTCGCGCCCATGCGACGCATGAGCAAAGCGTCCTGGACCTCCCCAAGGGAGCCTGTGTACTGGCTCGCTCGTCGCGTGATCCGCATCATCTGGTCCGTTATGGTCGCAATGCCATCAGCACGCAGTTCCATCCCGAGTTCAATGCGGACGTGATGCGGGCATACATCAAGCGCAAGCATCACGACATGCATCGCGAAGGTTTCGACCCGCAACTCGCCTTCAGGCAGGTCGCGGCGACACCGATCGCCCGGCGCCTGCTGAAGATGTTTTCAAGGCATCACGGGCTTGACCGCGGATCCCGCTAGAGAGCTCTAGCGATGGCGGGGCGGCATCGGAAACGGCGTTACCTTTTGGCCGTCCGCCGCATCGCGGATGGCAAGCGCACCTTTGCGCTCCACTTCTTCGATCCTTACAACTGCCTGCATGGGCAGGTGTAGCACACGTGTATCCTGGAATTCTTCGCGTAGGCGCTCTTCCGTTGGATCGACAACCAGGCCTTCACCGGCAGGCTCAAAGACCAGATCGCCTACTTCAGTAAATCCCCACAAGCCACTCGAAGCCACATGATGGGCATAAAGCTCATAGCATTTGCCCAGATGCAGAAAGGTGACCTTAAAGAGTTTTTTATTGCGCATGGCGAGATTTTACCGCCGCATGCGGCGCACGATCGCGCCACGGGACAAGAAAGCGAACATGACCCCGAATAAAAATCCGGCCACATGGGTCCACCAGGCATAGCCGCCATAACTTGGGCCTACATAGCTAAAGAGCAATTGCAGCAAGGCCCAGATACCGATCAACAGGAATGCCGGCACGCGCACGAATTCGAGATAGAACCCCAACGGCAATACCAGGCCAAGGCGCGCTCGTGGAAACAGCGAAACATAAGCTCCCAGCACTGCGGAAACGGCGCCACTGCAACCAATGATCGGCCTGATCACTCCAGCCAATGACATTGCCCCAACGAAATTGGCCACCATGCCACCCAGTAGAAATAGCACCAGGAACCGGACCGATCCCAGTGTTCTTTCCGCCGGTATGCCAAAGATCATCAGGAACAACAGGTTGCTCAACAAATGCAGCCAAGCGACATGGATGAACAACGCAGTGACAAGGCGCAACAGGGCTGGATCGCGCAATTGCTGCGACAGTGGCTGGTGGGCATCAAAAATATTGGCCGGAATCGTGCCCCATTCCAATAGGAAGGTCACACGGCGCGGTGGTTGCATCAGGGCCAGCACGATAAAGGTCGCCACGCAAATGGAAACCAGCAACATCGCAGCCCAATACAGGCGCGGTTGACGTCGGGTTTCGACATTTACGAACACGTTTCCCCCTGAAAACCTGGCTGGACTGTTCCGATGATGATCATAGGCGATAAACAAACCCTGTTCCCGCCCATGCCTGACGAGGAGACCCCAGAAAGAAAGGAGCAAAAAAAACCCTCTCCAGGAGGAGAGGGTTTTGAGGATAAAGCCCCTGGCGGTGACCTACTCTTGCATGCATGGGCACACTACCATCGGCGCAGCTGCGTTTCACTTCCGAGTTCGGGATGGGATCGGGTGG
>NZ_JADIKJ010000014.1:0-100408 GCF_044904675.1 Dyella jejuensis
GCGCGATCGACTCGACCGCCGCCCACAACGATGGGTATTCACCACGGTGCTCCTGCACCATCCGCACCGCACGCTCGCGGACTTCCGGGGAAAACTGTTTTAACTTTGTCATGGCTCCATTCTCTCAAGAGTTGGAGCCTCCGCGAATCCCGGGGCGGTTCATGATCAGCTCTTTGGGCTAAACAGGAAAAGACGTCAGCCTTGAACGATCGAAGAGGAGGAAACCGTAAACCCACCTGCGATAACCTACCCTAATCGCGATAATTCCCCTTCCCTCCTTCGACCTTTCCGCACGATCATGACAAACCTGATTCCAAGCAGGGGATACGTGGGGGCATATTCGGGGGCATGAACCGAAACAGGACATCCTCAAATGGCTTAACCAAGCCATTTTAGAGCCATGATTCGACGCCTATTTCCGCACCAGATAGCAGTCAAGCAAGTCCAAAGAAGGCCAGAAATCCTTGCATTAGCAACGGTTCTGGCCTTTTTTCGTGTCGAGCCAAGCCCTATCTGGTCCATCGAGTCCGGATTAAGCAGGGATAGGTTTAGGGGTAGCTGATTCACCCATGGAGGGTATTACCTCCGTGGCACACCGTCTGATACTGCAATCCACAGATCTAAACCCACTGACAAGCCATAGAAACTTGCCAATGGTGGCGGTTCGTATCTCTTGCTCAACTCAAACGGCTCAAAGTGTGGCGAATCACCTACCGTTTTGACGGCAAGGAAAGGCTGCTGTCGCTAGACGTAGGCGGTGTGGTTGAGGTTTTTCTATTCCGAGTTAACCGTCTACTTTCACGATTTCCGATGGTGAGGCCATAGGCGAATGGCCATGGGTGATCGTCGGCAACCTTCCTTCCGTCTATCTCGTCACCGACGAAGCAGATAGTCCACGGGACGCCTTAATGGCTTACTGCGATGAGATGCGCGAACGGGTGCACACTGTTCTATCCAAGGGCGATCTTCGCGATGTTTATCCGGTGGGCGCACAGCCGACGGAAAAAAATGCTTCGCTGCTGTCCAAGCCAATTGCTTTTCCTGAAAGCGAAATAATTTCCATGGCCGCGAAGCGGCCACCAAAGACGAAGCCCCCTAACCATCGCCGGCCATCGCCATAGAGTCATGCGTAGCTGAAAGGCGCAAGTGACCACATTTTTTCTCAATGTGGTGCAGCCACCGTTCTGCCGCGATTACGGCAGAACGGTGTTGTGATGCAGTAACGAGGTAGCCCGCACCGGTGCGCCTGTGGACACACCGGCCCGCCGCGTTCATTCCATCGGACGGGCTGTTGATTCCAGCACAGACTTGATTTGACTCTCAGTCAGAACTGGACATTGAGCGACATGCGTGCGCCCTCGTCCTTCATGTCGCGGGCGAATTGTCCGTGATAGCTCGCATCCACGCTCACGTTCTTGCCGAGTGCGAAGCGCATGCCGAAATCGACGAGACCCGCGTTCCTGGAAACAGGCAGGCCGGCAACGCTGAAGCTGTCGGTGCCGCCGCTTGCAAACGACTGGGTGTCGATCGATTCCAGGTCGCCCCACGCATGCTGATAACCGACATTGGCATGCAGCTGCAATCCAGGCGTGGGCGAGAACATGCCGCGCCATCCCAGCGTACCGTAGTTCACGCTGGTACCGTTGGCCTGCACATCGAGTGCCGAAGGGCCGCCCACCTCGTTGATCGAAGCCTGATGCATCCATACCCGGGCGAGATCGACGTATGGCGTAAGGCTGCTCTGCGAGAAGGTGAACTGGTAACCGCCATCGGCATAGGCCTGGGTCACGCCATTGGCGTAGCTGGCGTCATCGGTGCCACTGACACCGGCGAGATCGATCTGGCGATGGCTGTGTGTCTGATACCAGCTATGGGCCACGCCACCCTGGAATTGCCACGCATCCACGTTGTAGCCGGTATACAGGCCAAACACCGTATCGGTGCTGTGCGCATCGGCCGCCCCGTAGGTGCTGTTATTGGAGAGCTCGCCGGTACCGGCAACAGCGCCCAGACGCCATGCGTCGAGATTGCGATCGGCGCCCACCAGCAAGCCGCTGCCAGTATCGCTCATACGCGCGGCATTGCCATCGCTGTCGTGATCTCCGCCGTGGCCCCATGCGCTGGTCCATATGCTGCCGTCATTGTCGCTTTGCGACACGTCCCCACTGCCCTGCACACCTTGCAGATGGCTGTTGATGGCATCGCGCACAAAGCGGCTGTCATCGACGATCGCGGTGCGCGTGCTGGCAAGATTGTCGCCCGACAATTCGGTGAACGCATTGCGTGCCGGCGCGACAGCCATCGGCAGGATGGCGTCGAACACGTTGTTGCCGAAGGCCAGTGCTTCGACGCCGGCGGCCGTGTGGATCTGGTTGGGCGTAACACCGACGACCGGGAAGCCCGTGGTGTTACGCATCAGCGTCAGGTAGGCGTTGTTCGAGTCGTAACTGAGCGTAGGCGTGAGGAAGGCGAAGTTGGAACTGACCGCACCGAAACCGCCGCTCACGCCGCCACCTGTCGTGAGGATGGTGTAATGGGTGTACGGCTTCCAATTATTACCTGCCGCAATGGTGACGACTGATCCGCCGCCCAGCATTGCCGTCCCGGTGGCCTTGATCAGATCGCTGCTGCCAGTGTCGGTGGCATTCACCTGGTACTGCGAACCCGATGCCATGGTCACATTGCCATTGACGGTCAAGGTGCCGACGCTGTTGTTGCCTGGAGCTATCGTTGCGCCGCTTGCAACTTCCAGACCGCCCATGCTGCCGTTGCCGATCAGGGTCGCACCATTCGCCACGCTGACGGTACTGGCAAGATGGCCTTCGACGTCAAGCGTGCCGCCCGCGACATTCGTGGCGCCGGTGTAGGTATCCATGCCGGTCAGTACCAGTGTGCCGGTGCCGGTTTTGACCAGATCGCCAGCTTGCGTGCCTTCGCTGATGCCGCCGCTGAGCGTATCGGTCTGGCCGGCACCCGTATTGATGGTTGGATCGCCGGAAAGCGTGATCGTATTGGCGAGCGTGAAGCTTGCATCGAGGTTCAGCGTCGTACCTGCCGCCATCGCCAGCGTGCCGCTACCGATCACCGCGTTGCTGCCCACATCCAAGGCACCGCCGTTGAGTTCGGTGCCACCGCTGTAGCTGTTAGCGGCGGTAAGTGTCAGGCTGCCGCTGCCGGCTTGCATCACGCTGCCGCTACCGCTGACCAGTCCTCCAAAGACGACATTATCCGAACGATCGAATGCGAGGGTGCCGTTGTTGGCGACATTGCCAGCGATCGAACCAGCGGTACCGCCATTGCCCACTTGCAAGGTACCCTTGTTGATCGTGGTGCCACCGGTGTAGGTGTTGGCGCCCATGAACACTGTCGTGCCGGCTCCGGACTGCGCCACGCTACCTTTACCACTGATCGATCCGCCGAAATTCACCACATCCGAGCGATCGAATACGAGCTTGCCGCTGTCGAGAACATTGCCGGCGATCGAGCCGGCCGCACCACCGTCGCCGACTTGCAACATGCCGGCGCTGATGGTCGTACCACCGGTATAGGTGTTGCTGCCGGCGAGGATTTCCGTACCGCTGGCGATGACCAAGCCGCCGCTGCCGGCAATCCCGCCGCTGAAAGTATCGGCGGCATTAGTCAGCGTCAGCGTGCGGGCACCCAGTGCCACAGTGCCATTGCCGGACAAGCTGCTGACCGACGCCCCACTGTTGGTGGCGCTGATATCGAACGTACCGTTATCGTTCACCGCTGCACTGCTCGCGATGCTGCCGCCGCCACTTAAGGCCAGTGTGCCGCCGCTGATGGTGGTGCCACCGGTATAGGTGTTGCTGCCGGCGAGGATTTCCGTGCCGCTGGCGATGGCCAAGCCGCCGCTGCCGGCAATCACGCCGCTGAAGGTATCGGCAGAGTTGGTCAGCGTCAGCGTCTGGGTGCCCAACACCACGTTGCCATGGCCGGACAAGCTGTTGATCGATGCACCGTTGCTGGTGCTGCTGATATCGAGCGTGCCGCTGTCGCTCACGCTGCTGCTATTCCCGATGCTACCGCCGCTGCCCAGGGCGAGTGTGCCGCTACTGATAGTGGTAGCGCCGGCATAGGTGTTGCTGCCGGTGAGGATTTCCGTACCGCCAGCGATGGTCAATCCGCCATTGCCGGCGATCACGCCGCTGAAGGTATCGGCGGCGCTGGTCAGCGTCAGCGTCTGCGCACCCAACTGTACGCTGCCATTGCCAGACAAACGGTTGATCGACGCACCGTTGCTGGCGTTGCTGATATCAAACGTGCCGCTGTCGCTTACGCCGCTGCTGCTTGCGATGCTGCCCGCGCCGCTCAGCGCCAAGGTGCCGTTGCTGATCGTGGTGGCGCCGGTGAAGGTGTTGGCGGCGGTCAGCGTGAGCGTACCGCCACCGATCTGCGCGACGCTGCCGCTGCCGCTGATGATGCCGGTGAAGCTCGTGCTGTCGGAACGATCGAACATGAGCGCACCGCTGTTGGCAATATCGCCCACTATCGAACCGGTAGTGCCGCCGTTGCCGATTTGCAACGTGCCGCCACTGATCGTCGTACCACCGGTGTAGGTATTGTTGCCGGCGAGAATCAGCGTGCCGTAATCGGCTTTGGCCAGGCCGGCGGTGCCGGCCAACACGTTGTCGATCTCGGCCGAGTAGCTCGCGCCGTTGCTGCTGCCATCGCCGACGCGAATGATCGGCGCGGCGCCGGCGTTGTCTACCAGCGTTAGCGTATCGCCGGTCATCAGGTAACCGCCGCTGGCGAATTGCAGGCCTGTGGCGCTCACCGCGCCGGCACTGTTATCTACCGTCACAGTGCCGGGAGCGCCGCTGAAAATGGCTAAACCGGGCTGCGGTCCCATCGGCGCCGTGATGTCGCCGTTGGCGTCGGTCCAGGTCTGCGAAGTCACCGACCAGGTGCCGCTGCCGCCACCGGCCTGCGTCGAGGACGCCTGGCCGTTGGCATTCCAGAAGCTGAGCGTCAGCCCAGTGCTATCGACGAGGTTGATTTGCTTGTCGGCGGTCAGCGTCTGGATGCTCAGCGTATCGCCCGCGGGTATGGTACCGAGCGTGATGCCGCCGTTGCTTTCGCTCAACGTGCCGGCGTAATCGAAGATGCGATAGATGCCGGGGCCCATGCCGCCCGCATCATTGATGTTGAGCGTGACGCCGTTGAGGGTGAGATTGCCAGCGACACTGACGCTATCGCTGCTGCCCGCCAGGCCCAGCGGAGCACCCGGCGTGCCGACGTCCATGCTGTACGCACTACCCTGCTGCATCAGCAGGTCGCCACCGACATTCAGCGTGCCGATGCTGCCGCCCTGGTCGCCCGGTGCCAGCACGCCACCGTTCTCGATCGTTACGTTGCCGCTCAACGTGCCCTGGCCGCCCACGGTCGCGGTTACGTCGACATTGCCGCCCAGCGCACCATCCACCAGCAAGGTGCCACCGCTTACACTGGTGGCACCGGTAAAGGCACTGCTGTCAGCCGACAGGCTCAACGCGCCGGCGCCCGTCTTGCCCAGCGTGCCTGCGCCAGACAGCGCGCCGGCGAAGCTGCCATCAAAACCCTGGTTGAAGTTGAGCGCTGCATTGTCGACGATCGCGCCCTGCAGGCTATTGCTGTCGCCAATCAGCGTGCCGCCGTTGACGGTGGTGCCGCCGCTGTAGCTATTGGTGCCGCTGAGCGTGATCGCCGCCGCGCCGTTCACCGCCAGGCTGCCGCTGCCGCTGATCGCGTTGGCGAAGGTGCCATCCGTGGACTGCGACAACACCATCGCCGCGTTATCGGTGACGGCACCGCTGCCGAAACTGCCCGTGGTGCCGGTCAAGGTGCCGGCCGCGATCGTGGTGCCGCCGCCATAGGTGTTGGTATTGGACAAGGTGAGGTTGTCCGGACCCAGTTGCGCCACGCTGCCGCCGCCGCTGATCGCACCGGCAAACGTGGTGTCATCGGATCGATTGAAGGCCAGCACGCCGTTGTCGCTCACATCGGTGGCGATCGAGCCGCTGGCGCCGCCATTGCCCAATTGCAAGCTGCCGCCGCCGATGGTGGTGCTGCCGGTATAGCTGTTGTCGGCCGTAAAGATGGTCGTGCCCGCCAGCACCTCGACCGCACCGTTGCCGCTGATCGAGGGAGCGAAAACGTAACCGGCGTCGGTAAGATTGAATACCAACGAACCGCTGCCGTTGCCGAACGCAACACTGGCCGTGTCAAGTGTGCCCGACGCCACCGCCGCGCTACCCGCCGCGGCGCCGATATTGAGCGTGCCGGCCGCGTCCGGATCCGCGGCGATTACCACCAAGGGTGCGCTCACCATGCCGCCATTGGCGATCGTCAGCGTACCGGTACCGTCGTGGTTGCCCACGGCGATCTCGTCCGCCTCCGTAATGCTTGAGCCGCTGTCGCTCACGGTGATCGTGCCATGGGCGCCGGCCTGATCGGCAATCGACAAAAAGCCGTTGTCGACCACGCTGCCGCCGCCGGAAACGCTCAACGTTCCAGTACCGTATTTGCCGACATTGATGCTGCCAGTCGTGCTCAACGTCGCATCGCTGGCAATGGCCACCGTGCCGGTGTCGCCAGCGTTCTGGCCGATGTTGAATTCATTGGCGCTGGCGATCGCCGCGCCATGGCTTGCCGTCAGCGCGCCCGTGCCGTTATCGCCCACCATGAATGGCGTGGTGAGACTTGCCATGGTGGCGGTGACAGAGGTACCGGCGCCATCGGCAAGCAACATGCCATTGTCCACGACGGACGAACTGGCAACCGTGCCGCCACTGCTCACCGACAGCGTGCCGCCGTTAATGGTCGTGGCACCGCTGTAGGTATTGTTTCCGGTCAGCGTTTCGCTTCCCGCATTCAGCGCAAGGCCCCCGCTGCCGGTCATGGCACCGCTGAACGTGTTGGCTGCGTTCGACAGCGTCAGCGTTTTATTGCCGAGCGTAACGCTGCCGGAACCACTCAACGACATAATCGATGCGCCGCTGTTGGTGCCACTGATGCTGAAGGTGCCGTTGTCAGCCACATCGCTGGAGTCCGCAATGCTACCCGAGCCGCTCAATGCGAGCGTGCCGCCACTGATGGTCGTTGCGCCCGTGTAGGTGTTTGCACCGCTGAGCGTGGTGGCACCTGTGCCGATCTGCTTCAAGCCACCCATGCCGCCGATCACACCCGCGAAAGTCAGCGCACTGCTGTGGTCGAAGGCCAGCGTGCCATTGTCGGTGACGTTGCCGCCGATCGAACCGGTGGTACCGCCGCTGCCAAGCTGCAAGGTGCCGCCGTAGCCAATGCTTGTGCCACCGGTGTAAGTATCCGTACCTGTCAACGTCACGGTGCCGCTGCCGAGCAGTTCGAATGCGCCGCTGCCGCTGATCACGCCGGCGTAAGCGATACTGCTGCTGAGGTCGAAACCGAACGTGCCGTTATCCATGACTGTGGGGCTCGAACTGATCGAGCCCGCGACACCTCCATTACCGACCAGCAATGTGCCGGACTGGATCACCGTGCTGCCGGTGTAGTTGTCGGCACCGGTCAGATACAAAATGCTGCCGCCGCTTTCCTGGTAAAGCGACCCGCTGCCGCTGATGACGCCGCCCACGGTGGTCGCCGAGGGCTGTTGGAAAACCAGCTCGTCGTTGTTCGTGACATTGCCCAAGATCGATCCGGCGGCAACACCGTTACCCACCTGGAAGATCGTGCCTGCGCCAATCGTGGTACCGGACGCACCGCTCGTGGTGACCGTTCCCGTATCGACGATCGCGCCACCGGTATCGGTAAACGCCGCGGCGCCACCCAACACGGTTCCCGTGATCCGCAGGGCGCTACTGTCGACAAAGCTGAAATTGCCGCTCTCCGACACGATGGCGTTCGCAAGTATCGACACATTATTTGCTGCGTCATTGAGCACCGCGTTTGTTGCCGAAACAGTCAACGTGCCGGCAGTGATGGCGCCGCTTGACTGCGTCAGGTTTCCCTCAATGCTCAGGCCGGTGGAGCCGCCCGTCGTGGTGATGTTGCCCGCAAGGGTCAGGTTACCGGAGGTCGCAAGCGTGAAGTTGGTGGCGGTGAAATTGCCGAGCGTGGCAATCTGGTTCGACGCGCTGGTAAGGGTCGTGCTGCCCGTCGATGAGCCCGTCAGCATACCCAATTGAATAGTGGCCGAACCCGATTCGGTGATCACACCTTGCGAATTCAAGGCCAGGCTATTGTTCGCGCCGTTGACCTGATCGTTGAAAGTCAAGTTGCCTGATGCCGAGATCGCGCCACTGTCCACCACGATGTTATGCAAAAGCGTGTGACTGGCGTCCGTCGTTTGCAGCGTGCCGCCGTTGAGGGTGACCGTTCCCGTCGTCGCGCCAAGTGCGCTGTCTGACGAAATGGACAGGACGCCCGCGCTGATCGTCCAGGGTGTCACCAACGCGATGGTGCCGGTCAGCGTCCACGTACTGCTGCCGGACTTGAGGTAGCTGTCGAAGCCCGTAAATTGCGCACCGATTGCCGCTACACCGAAACTTGCACTGGTCGATCCGCCGAGCGAAAGCACGTTGCCGTTGCCTGGCGTGGAGACAACGTTGCCGTTGAAGCTATAGCCGCTGAGCAGTTCCAGCGTATTGTCGCTACCGGTGATCTCGACGGCATCGCTCGGGTTGGCGCCCGCCCCGTCCAGTCCGCCAGCGATGAGGCCGCTGGTGATGAGCAGGTTGTTGCTGCCTGATATACCGACGCCGACGCCGCCAGCGCCGGCATGGTCAGTACCCGCCCCGCCCGCGCCGCCGGTGATGACGCCGGAATTGATAATGGTGTTACCGCTTCCGCTGACACTTAGCCCGGCACCACCGGCGCCACCGTTCGCCACGGCATACTGTACGAAGCCGTTGGTGCCGCTCGCCGAGGTGGCCCCGCCGGCACCGCCGTTGCCGCCCGTGATAAGTCCTGAGTTGCCGATGGTATTGCCCGCGCCGCTGACACTGAGCCCCATGCCGCCGCCGCCGCCGGCACCAGGAATGTAGCCGCCGCCGCCGTTACCGCCATTGCCGCCGGCAATGGTCCCGGCATTGGTGAGCGAAGCGCTGCCGACCCCAAAGCTGACACCCGCGCCGCCGCCACCGCCGCCAGCGCCAAAACTGGTGGGCGTGCCATTGGAACCAAATTGTGCATAGCCCACGTTTCCGTTGCTGGCGCCGACACCGCCGCTGCCTCCGGTGACGGTAACTCCGGTATTAACAGTCAGGCTTCCGGTTGCTACCAAGGCCGGCGTTCCGCCGCCGCCGCCCGCGACCGCAGCCTCCGAGAAATAGCCCCCGCTTTCGCCGCCGCCACCGTAGACACCGCCGCCGCCGCCCGCACCGGTACCAAATGGATAGGGTGCGCCGCCGGCGCCGCCAAACGCACCTCCCGCGCCCGCACCGCCGGATGAGCCGCCCGCCCCGCTACCGGCAGCGCTTGGCGTAGCGCCTGCGCCGTTCGCGCCCGTGCCGCCGTTGGAAGCGGTTGTTCCCGCGCACGAAGCGGCCAGGGTTCCGGTGGTGGGCGTACAGGTCTGCGCCAAGGCGGGCAACACGAATGTACTCAGTGCAAGCCCCAGCGCGATCACCAAGGCTCGCGCCTTCAGTTCCGTGCGGGGTAACGCATCGACCTGGCCGATCGTGGCGCCACCGGATGACGTCGCCAGTTCAGACACGACTTGCGGGATGCAAAGCGTGCGATTGAAAACGATGCGATAGATGCGGTTCATGGCGATGGCCCCCTGTGGCCGGCAATAACTGGTTATTGGTATGAGTTCGCCGCCTCACCGGCTTTTTTTCGGGCGCTACGTGGCCGACCGAAAAATTTTGTAGCCGATCCGGACGATGCGCACCCGACGCGGATTCAGCGCCGGGTTGTGCTAGAAACGGCGGTTTCGAAGCGGTGAAAGAGATCTGGCAGCAGCCGGTCGGCGCCCACGGCGATCTTCTTGCGCAAGGCATGCAGGCTCGGCGTACTGGCACGCAGGCGGGACGCATCAGCCTGGTAGCCAAGGCTGCCGACAGGCCGACCCGCCATAGACGGCCGCCTCGCGTAAAAGCGCGGCTCCGGCTCAGTTCCGCCAAAAGCGCATGTAGAGCCGGGCCTTGGCAGGCCCGAATTGAAATGAAACTGCCGATCCATCGCCAACCCCATAGCTAGCACCAAGACGGACCCAGCCTCATCAGGACGCATCAAATATGCGAACTGCTTATCAGTCTTGGCCCTTTGATTGATGATAGGGGCTGGCATGCCCGAGGCGACATGTCTGTGCGTCTCATGCTTGAGACGTCAGTGGAGCGCGAGAACACTCGCCTTTGGACGTTCTTGTGAGCGGCATGCTCGTGGCCGAGTTGGGTCACCAGGGAATGGCAGCAAACCGTTTCGCGTTGACAGCACCCGGCAAATATCGACGAGCATGGAATGCGGCTACGCCACGGCATTGATCCGGATTGATCAAGCGGCCACCACGAAAGTCGCCGGCGCGGAGGCAGTTGGCACACGCCGAATACAACTAGGGCGAGAACTGCCTGCAACCGTCCCAGTATCTCGCCGAGCGCAAAAATGACGGTGCGTGCATGGGCGGGTCATCTGGACGGCTGGCGAACCGGCGGGCCATGGGTGAGCTCAAGAGCCAGTCCGGGCGATGAACAATCGCCCTCGACACGAGGGCGATTTCGTTCAAGCAGCACTACGAAGGAGCCACGTTGCGGAGGCTCCACGACGTAGCAAGGCTCACTGCCCGGAAAGAATCTCGCTGATCACGCCAGTCGTGATCGCCACCAAGACGAAGTTTCCGCTGTCATCGCGTACCCAGTGGTAGCCTCTGGGCGGCTGGCGCAAATGGTTGGCGCTGTAGTTGCTAACGACGCGATCGTTTCCGCGAAATTGTGAGGGCAATTTATCGCCCTTGCCGAATTGCTGCGATTTACCGCCTTGTTTAAATGAACCGTGTGCAACGCTGGCATGACTGGATGCGTGGGCATCATCATGCCGCGAGGGCGCTTGCTGCGCGTGGATTGCGAGCGAACCAATGCCGACGGCAAAACCAAGGGCAACTGCGAGATGTCGCTTCATAGATAGGTCTCCTATTGCGAAGTCCAACGGTAATGAACCGCGAAGTTAGCTGATTTGTTTCCAGCCCGTCTCGTTTATCACAGTTGACTTCCACATCATGTGTTGGCACGTTCACAGCTTCCACACCCATTCGAGGGTCAGGTCCGTCGGACTGAATTGACCATGGCGCGTGTGCGTTGCGGCATGCACGTTTCCACAATGGGCATGCAAGGCAGCCTCCGGGCTGGCCGGCTTCCAAAGTCGCCGTTTCGCCAACTCTGTACGTTCGCCACCGCGCTGAAGTTGACTCACGATCCAAGCATGGACAGGTTGCGAAAGATCGGACGTCAGAATGACGCCGTTGCGGGCCGCTTCCATCTCATCTCTGGGCGCATCACATGCAGCTGTTGCCGGCACCATTCCGGTGAAGCTGCAACCGCCATGCAAGGGGCGCGATCCATGCCGGCTTGCTCTCGCCAATGTCGACCCCTAACCAACCAGGCTTGTTCAGGCCTCCCGGCCAAAGTCCACGCTCGATGCGTTATCGCTCAAGTGAATGGAAAAACTTAATCCGTCACCACGCACCTGTTTCAATTTTATTACGCGCAACACTCCATTACCGCACCATTTTATTATGCAAGCCATTTATTACCTGTCCCACTTAATACCATCCTCGATCATTAACCAGCCCGTCCCTCTTATCGATTAATTTTCAGGCGAAAAATTTATCAGAAATATCTACAAATCATGGCATATGTTAAATCATATTTTCCCATCAACTATTTAATCGCATTATTAAAACGAGTCTTCATTCCATCCAGGCATTCACAGCGCGAAGACGGGGGCTTTATTCGGCCCTCCCTACGATCCGGCGCAGCAAACGGCGCACCTGCCGCACCGGTGCTTCGCTCAATCAGGGTATTTCCGGCAAGGAATGATCATGAGCCGCAGGCGTTCAAGCCGACTCATTGCACGCACGTTGACGATCGGATCGTCCGGCCTGGCTGGCGATATTCGATCCGCCAGTCATTCCATGGCGATCCTGCCAGCGATCAAAGCCGATTCGGCCTGGAATGCTCGAAAAGCATAGTTTGGATTTTTGCGGCAAATATCTTCCGGCAACAATCACATTGCTAGCGGTGATGGAAGGGCGCTGCTGGCGATGACTTTCGTCTCTTCCACATGAGAGGGAAACGTCATGCAGATCATGTTGCGGAAAAGCCTCATAGCGTTGGCGTTGTGTAGCGCGGCGGGTGCCATGGCCGTTCCACTTCAAGCCCAGGAGATCAATTTCGGCGACTTGCCCGGCGGCACCGATTGCTCTACGACAGACGTCAACAGCAACGGCACGGTAATTGGCGAGTGCATAAGCAGCAGCGATACCGGTGAGCTTAGCGAAGCGATTTATGTACTTCCCGGCCAGAGCGCCCCTATCCCCTTACCGGTGCTTGCGGACGGCAAACTGTGCAATGCCGGATCGATTGGCGACGACGGCACCATCAGCGGCGATTGCGACGACGCCGACGATGTGGATCAAGCCGTGGCCTGGACCGCCGATTCAAGCGGCAACTACACCGCCGCGCCATCCGTATTGCTTCCTTTCCAGGGGGCGATAATGCACCTGCCGACGACAGCGATTCGGCAGGCAAAGTCAATGCTCAGGGCATCGTCATAGGAACCAGTACCAGCAGCGACGGACATGATGAAGCCGTGCTTTGGGCAAGCGGCACTACCAGCCCTGACCTATTGTTGAATCCCGCCGTTACTGATAACGAGTCGGTGGTAGGTTGCGAACCATTGGCAATCGACAACGCCGCCTCGCCCATCGTCGTGGGGTTTTGCACCATTCAAAAAAATGGCAAAACCCGTAACCAGGCCATGCGCTGGACGAGTTCAGGCGGAACGTATACGGCCACCGCGCTGGATGACCTGGCCGGACACGAATGCGCCGCGGTGAGCGTCAACGTCAATGGCGATGCCGTGGGCACCTGCGCCGACGCCGACGGTGATCCAAGAGCCGTGTATTGGGCGGGAAGCGGCACATCCGTGGAGAAGCTCGACGCCAAGCAAGGCATCGGTATTGAAATCAACGATTCGGGGAATTTGGTTATCGACAAGCTGACCGATGAGGGATATTCGCGCGTTTTCACAGGCACGGTGGACAACCTGCCGCTCAAGGACATTGGCGTGCCCGACGGCGGCTATAACTGCTCGGCCGTGGGCGAAGACGAAAGTGGCGACATCGCCGCCAATTGCGATGGCCAGCCCGGCGTATCCAAGGGTTATTTCTACGGGGCCAAGCTAAAACAACTTATTGATACCAGCGATAGTGTCACCAGCAACATCACCGGCATGGCATCGGGCAAGCCGGGCTCCGTCGGTGACATCATAGGAAACCTGTTCAACTCATCCGGACATCCGCAGGGTTTCGAATACGATCCAGCAGACGACGAAGACGTGAGGTTGTCAGCACCGAAATCGTCGCCACGCGCGGCATCGGCGCAAGCCACCTCCGTCCCGTCGGCGGTCAAACCCAACTATGGCGCCAGTTGCGGTTCTTATGGCTGTGGCGGCGGCGGATATGGCGGCGGCTACAAGCCCTCTTCGCTGCCTCTTTCCTGGTTTCTGAATGGAGCGAAGCAAAGTAGCAGTAACGGCAGCAGTTTCGCCTTTTATCAAAGCAAGGGACAATGCAAGGCCAAATCAAAAACGGTTAATGGCGTGACTGGCGTCATCTATGAGTGCACCGCGTAAATGCCGTAGGCGGCGAGGCTGGCGGGTTGGTTTCTCCGCGCCCAATACCGTCGATTGCACGCATTGAGCCGGGAGGACCAACGCGCCTCCCGGCTTTTTTGCAGATCGCACCGAGCCTGGTAGAGGCCCGGATACTGGAGCGGGTCCCGGACTGAGGAATACCCGCTCTGCAGGCAGTGACGGATATCGCGGCCCGCTGCCCTCGACGGGCAGCACCCGGACCTTTGCCATCCGCCAACCTTCGTCCGGGCGCTAACCTGCGCTATCGTTGGCACGGACCTGCGCGGCGCACGCGGGTCAGCCATAGAGGGAGGCCCGGGCGCGGGCAGCCCGAAGCAACAGGGGACGGGCGTTGAAAGCAGGCATGGCAGGACCGGCGATTGGCTCCGTGCAGCAACGGCGCCCATTGCGTGGCATCGCGGTAGTCGCCGCCTGGATCGCCATGTTTTTTTGCTTGCCCAATCCCGCCCTCGGGCAGGCCATCAGCCTCGCTTCCTTCACCCAGGCACAGGGGCTTGGCAGCCTGGAAGACAACTGCCTGCTGCAGGATCGCCGCGGTTTCGTGTACGTCTGTACCGAGCATGGATTGTTTCGCTTCGATGGCCACGTGTTCCAGCGCATTGGCGCGGAAAGCGGCCTGCGCGGCAGTTTTATCAGCGCCCTGCACCAGGACGCCAAGGGCCGCATGTGGGTGGGCACCCGGACCGGCCTTTATGTGGGCGATGGTCAGCGCTTCGCGCCGGTCACGGCGCAGGGGCATGCCTTGCCGATCGATCCGGGCGCCACGCTCACCGATCTGGACGGCCGGCTCTATGCGGTAAGCCAGCATCGCCTGTGGACGATCGACGCGGCGGGCACGGAATGGCATGCACGCATCCGTTTCGACGCGGCGGCGGGCACGACGCCGGAGCTGGCGGACATTGCCAGCGTATTCGCCGACGGGCATGCGCTGTGGTTCGGCTGCGGCAAGTCGCTGTGCCAGTTGAGCGCCGGGCATTTGCATGTATGGGGTAAGCGCGAAGGTATTCCTCCAGACACCTGGACGTCCTACCTGCGCACCCGCGACGGCACGCAATGGGTCCGCAGCCCCTACTACATCCGCGCGCTAACTCCCGGTAACGCCACGTTCGCCAGCCATGACTTGCCGGGCGCGCGAGTGGTCACGGCCTACCTGGACATGATCGAGGACGACCAGGGCCGCCTGCTCACGCGCGCCAACGATGGCCTCGCCCGCTGGGACGGGCACGACTGGCGCATCATCGACGCAAGCAACGGCCTGCCCGATATCGGCATCGACGCACTGCTGTACGACCGCAACCACGTGTTGTGGATCGGCACCTACGGACGTGGCGTGCTGCAATGGCTGGGCTACGAACAGATCGAAAGCTGGCAGGCCAGGCAAGGGCTGGACAGCAGCCCCAGCTGGGCGATCGCGCGCGCCGACAACGGCACGCTGTGGACCGGTAACGAGCTGGGTGGCAGCGTGCTCGCGCCCGGCGCTTCGCGGCTGACGCCATGGCCGCTGCAAGCGCCGCCGTTGGCCCAGGAGACCATCGACCTGCACGCCCTGCCCGGCGGCGACATGCTGGCCGCCTACTACTCGGGCGAGTTGCTGCGCTATCGCTCCCGCCAAGGCACCACCGAAGAAGTTGCGCACGCGCCGGCCTATATCGGCCGCATGTTCGTCGATAGCCAGGGACGGGCATGGTTGTGCACCGCGCGCGGCCTGTATGTGTATGACGGCCATACCTTGAAGCGTGCCGGTGAAGGCGTCGTCCCCGACAATGTATTCAAGGACGCGAAAGAAGACGCGCAGGGCCGGCTGTGGTTCTCCGGCGAGGCCGGACTGTTCAGGCTCGACCATGGCCGGTGGCAACGCATCCGCGTCATCGGCGCGCCATCCAGCCAGGATTTCACGCATGTGGATGTGCTGCCCGACGGCGAACTCTACATCGCCGGCGATTTCGATGGCCTATGGCACGGCCATGTAAGCGGCGACGGTGTCTTGACGGTGCAACACACGGACGACAACCTCCTCGACAACACCCGCATCTATTTCATTCAGCACGACCGTCGCGGCTGGCTATGGATCGGCGGCACCGATGGCGTCGAACTTTTCAACGGCCAACGCTGGCGCCGCCTCACCGAAGACGATGGCCTGATCTGGGACGACATCGCCGAGAACGCCTTCTTCGAAGATAACGACGGCTCGGTTTGGATTGGCACCAGCAACGGCATTTCCCACCTGCTGCATCCAGCCTCGCTGGTATCGCCCGAACCGCTGGAAGTCGCCGTCACCGAACTCAGTCGCGGCGGCTCGATCCAGCCGCCGGCATCCGCTTATCGCTTCGACTACGCGCCCACGCAGCCACTGACCCTGCGCTTCGCCACCATGGGTGCACCGACCCGCCGGAACCTCCAATATCGCTATCGGCTGCAAGGCCTGGAGCGCAAGTGGGTGACGTCAGACCGGCCCCAGGTCGACTATCCGCCGCTTCCGCCCGGTGATTTTGTATTCGAGGTGGCAGCCTACGATCCGGATGACCGGCAGCTCTCGCCAGTGATGCAGTTGCCTCTGCGCGTCGTACCGCCATGGTGGCAACGCACGCCGGCGGTGCTGGGCGGGCTGCTGTTGTTTGCATGGGTCACCGTGCTGACCTGGCAGTTGCGCACCCGGCACCTGCGCGCCCGCGCACGCCAACTCGAACAGATGGTCGCGTTGCGCACGCGCGAGCTGGAAGTGGACAAGCAGGCACTGGAAGAAGCGCGTGCTGCATTGTGGAAACAGGCCACGCACGACGCACTGACCGGCTTGCCCAATCGCTCGCACGTACTGGAGATACTGTCCCTCGCCATCGCTGACGCCTTGACCCACAAGCGGCCGCTGGCCGTGGCGCTGATCGATTTCGACCACTTCAAGCGCATCAACGATCATTACGGCCACCTGGCCGGCGATGCCGTGCTGATCGAGGCTGCCACGCGGCTACGAAGTGCGCTGCCGGCTGGCGCCACGCTGGGGCGCTACGGTGGCGAGGAAATTCTGGCGGTTGTGCCTGGTGCGACTCCCGGCGATCCGGCGCCGTTCGAAACCCTGTGCCAGCACATTGCCGAAAGCCCGTTCGGCGGTGATGGTGCGCGCGTGAAAGTAACCTGTTCGATGGGCGTCGCCTGGCTGCGGCGGCAAGATCACGACAGCTTCGACCTGATCCGTCGCGCCGACGCCGCCCTGTACGAGGCCAAGACTGCCGGTCGCAACCGCATTGTGGTAACCGGTGCGTGAGCGCGGTTCTTGAGTACAGATGAGGGAGCGCCTCGCACGCTGCAAAAGCCCTCGAACACGACATCCTGCGCATAAAACAACGGACCGTGCCGGCCACCTGCGATATTTTTTCATGCCTGTCTTGGCCGCCGTTCAATCGCCTGCGCGCCTTGCGACCTGGCTCGAACATTGAATGGCTTGCGCAAGGCATCATGCGGATCCGGGGATCGCTCGCTTCGCGATTGCCAACGGACCGCAAGAATGAAAGCCTGCTCGCGCCGGCGACTGACAAGGGGATTGAAGAAAGTGAGCACAATGATTTTCAAGGCGCTCTGCGCAGCCGGCGTAACCGTTGCTGTCGCCGGCTTGACAGGCTGCAACCATGACGCCAATGCGGATCCTGCGCTGAATGACGCCGGATCATTGCAGGCCGCGCCCCATGCCGGTCCGCAATATGCGCAGGTGCTCAGCGTGACGCCCGTGCACGACACGGCGAATCGTCCCACGCAGGTATGCCAGGACGTGGTGGTGAACCGCACCGAGCCACCGAAGGACCAGCATCACCTGGCAGGCACCGCCATCGGCGCGGTGGCCGGCGGCCTGCTCGGCCACTTGGTCGGCCATGGCAAGGGCAATACGCTGGCGACGGTGGCCGGTGCCGTGGGCGGCGGCTATGCCGGCAACCGCATCGAAGCCGCGCACCAGCAAAACCGGGTTGTTTCAACCACCGAACGCGAATGCCAGACCGTGAACGACGCCACGGATCGTATCGTCGGCTACGACGTGCAGTACATCTATGACGGCGTAACGCGCACGACCCGCATGGATCACGATCCGGGCAACCGCGTGCAGGTGCAGGAAGGCGTCTCGGTGGTATCGGACGCGCGCTGAGCGGTTGGTCCTACGACGAACAGTCCGGTCGGAGTTGAACGCCGACCTGCGCGAAAGCGCTTCGCCCTTCAGCCTCAAGCAGTTAGACCGTCTGGCCTGCTGCTTGGGACGACGCTGCGGCCGATGGGATTGAAAGGTGGCGTCCCCGACACGATTCGAACGTGCGACCTGCTTCTTATGAGGCAAAATTTCTTTGCCTTAGCCCACCCCTAAGTTGCTGATAGAGCGAAGGATTTATTGGGGCAAATTCAACGGGGCAAAACTGATACTTTTACAAAACATGGCGCCCCCGACAGGACTCGAACCTGTAGCTCAGTCTTAGGAGGACCGCGCTTTATCCCTTAAGCGACGAGGGCAAACATGACGCTGAAGGATACAAAATCATGGCTAGAAAGGCTACCAAAGCCCAAAACATCGAAGAACGCCCCACTCACTATCGGGTGCGAATTTCGCGTAAGGACGTGAATGGTAACGTCCAAAAATTACGCGAAACGTTTTATTGGGGTGAGGGAAAAACGAAGCTCCAAGCTCTTGCCAAAGCTGAAGCGTTTGCACGTTCAGAAGTCGCAAGCCTGCTTGTGGACGGCAAGATCAGACGCGATGTTGAAACCAACTACACGTTAAGAGACCTCATCATTAGGTATCAGGAAGAAGGGCTTCCGCTCCTAAAAAATGGTGGCTGGTCTACATCGTCACACTTGAACGTCATCCTTTCTACCGTTGAGAAGGATGGAAAAGTCGTTGAATATTTTGGGGCGTTGCTCAGTAAAAAGGCTGAAAAATGCATCGTCGCCCCCATTTGCCCGCCATATTGCTGACGGGCTTTACGACCAGCGCGGTCGATCTGGAAGCCGGCACACATAGCCCCATTACCGTGCTGCGCAAGCCGTTGTCGGTCAAGGCATTGGCTGAGCGCATGGCGACGCCGCTTGATAAGCGCCGTTAGAACATCCCGGTTCGGCGAGACGCCAGCGCATTCAAAATGTATATCCGAATTTGCTGATGACGTGCGCGTCCATATTCGCCACGATCTCGATCGTGGCGTCTTTCAGGTAATAGTTCCGGTAATGCGACCGGGATGACTTGTTGATGTAGGGAGCCGGCATCTGCTTGCCCATTCGCAGCGCAATGTCGCGAAATGCCTGGTCATACTCTTCAAATTTGTAGGCCGCCGTAACGCCTTCGATCCAGAATGTCTGCGGTGTGCCGAACCAGTTCGAGCGCTTGCGCTTGGTCGCGTTCATGTTGATACAGACCCAGTCGTCGAAATCATAACGCCTGGCCATTTGATGCGAATCATTCATGCGCTGGAAGACGCCATATTCCACACTCCTATGGTATTCGTAGAGCGAAACAAGCCGGTCCCATGGATTGCGTACAAAGCCAAAAGAAAAGAAACGATCCCAGTCGTCCTGAAAGATGCACCGCCGGGCATTCACAGGGTCGAAATGCACCAGCTTGTGATGTGTGTCTTCTGCAAAGCCAAGGCCGACAACAATGGAGCGACCGGCGGTTTTAGGATTGTGGAAGAAAAGGGTCTTGGTGGCGTTATCAACGTACATGTCGTTATCCAGGGTAAGTGCCAGGCGTTTCCGGTGCCTGCGTAGCGTTGGACTTTAGGTGCTTCGGCGAAGCTACGCCAGATTGATCCGCGGCGATCGTCATTGCGATGGCTATAAAAAATAGTTGCCGCCTGATGAGTGGTTGTGCTGTCGCTCGTCATCCTGGGCCGCGGCGGACCCGCATTGAAATGACGAGCAAGAAATACACGTCCTTATCTCACTGGCGTTGACATTGTCTTCACGTTTTTTAATGTTGCCGATCCATTTATGACGGCACACATTGATTTTTTATGACTGATGAGACGAAAGAAAATAACGCGCGCTGGATTTGTAAGTCTTTATTGCATGAATGCATTTTTTTGCGATAAGCCATTGCCTCCACGCTTTACATTTCTTTTCATCAAGAGTGAGGACCCCGTTCATTGACACAAAACTGACGGCTCACTGTAAACGTTGCGAACATCATCCACTGCTGTCTTTTCATCGTCCAGGGAGGGATATGAAGCTGTGTTGATTGCCCGAAGGATTGGTTGAGCGTTTCTCCGCTTTTCTTCTTCCTAGTTTCCTCGTTGATTCACGCCAGGTTTGACCGCGTTGTGCCGATGGCACAACGCGCGGAGTGTGTTGTCTTGGTTACAGATTTGTCTCGTTGCAAATGCCATGCACCCAATTGCAGTTCGTGAATGCAAATCCCCCTGACGCCATTTTGAAAAAGGACAATGCGAGATGGTTACTCGTCGACAGACACTGAAGGTGATCGTTTCTTCGCTCTTCGTTCCGGCACTGGACATGGTGCCGTTTGGGAAAAGCCTGGCCGCGACCAGCGGCAACCGCATGACCGATCCGGCCTGCTCCAGTTGCGCGTCCAGCAAAGAGCTGACGCGGATCTTCGGCAACGTTCTGGATTCCGCCACGCTGCTCAAGCATGTTTCGCTGCCGCGAGCGATCGTGCCGCTTCAGCGCTCGTCACGTGCCGGTACGTCGGTGCAACTAGTGGAGTCATCCACGGGTAACCTGGTATTCGGCATCCCCGATGTCAGGCTCAGGGGCTATCCTTCGGTATCGCTCGTTCGCTACTACAACAGCGCTTCCAGTGCGGATACCGGGCTCGGCAAAGGCTGGTCGTTCAGTGTCGACGAGCGCATAACCGTAAGCGGCTCCGGTGCCACGGTATACACCGCGGCCGGCGACGTCGTGCAGCTTCAGGCGGGTGCCGGTCAGTCTGTCTATAGCGCCTCGGCACCGGGTCTGAGCAGCCACCGCAAACTTTCCCGCGTCGATGACAATACGTTCCGTGAGGAGCTGGTACCCGGCATTGCCAAGGTCTACAGCAAGATCGGCGACGCTTACCACCTTTCCGCCTTTGACTACGGCCAGGCCGGCTCTGTCGTGATCCAGCGCGATGCCAACGCGCGCCTCACAGCGGTGCTGAATGCCGCCGCGGGTTATCGCATCGATGTCATCTGGTCGGAAGATGACACGCCGCACATCACCGCACTGAAAGACAGTGCGGGACGTTCCGTCAACTTCAACTACGGCGGGTCTATGCTGTCGGGTGCGACGGATGTCACAGGAGCTGCTTGGCAGTATGGCTATCAGGGCGACCAGCTCGCCAGCGTGGTGGATCCGGCGGGCACCGAAGTGCTCGGCGTCGGCTATGCCGCAGGCAAGGTGTCGCAATCGAAGACCATCGCGGGCGCCACCAGCTACGCCTACTCGAGTGACGCCGCGGGTCATCCGATGCTGTTGGCGACCGATGGCAACGGCGTGACGTGGAGCTACTCGCACAATGCGAAGGGCCAGGTTACCGGGCTCACGTCCAGCCGGTCGGCGGCGGACTCGGTGTCGCTTGCCTATGATGACCAGGGCTTTCTCACCAGCACTGTCAGCGCGGCGGGTACCCATCAATACAAGTATGACGCTCAGGGTCGACTGGTCTACTCCGCGAAAGGGCGCAAGTGGAAACAGTGGCAATACTCGGATGCGGGCCTGCCGCAGGTCATCACCGATGCGGCCGGTCCCGTGTCGTTTGAATATGATGGCAACAGTGGCCTGATGTCTGCGACCAGCAGCCGGAAAGTTCGCACCTACACCTGCACGACCGTGAACGGACGGGTGGCTACCTTGCAGAACTTTCGTCGCTCCATCACCTTCAATCACAACAAGCAGGGCCTGCTGGCGTCCTTCGTCGACGCCAAGCATGGTGTCTCCCAGTTCCAGTACAACAACGCCGGCCACCTGCTGTCGGAATCCATGCCGGGCGGCTATTCGGCCTACGCCAATCGCAACGCGCGCGGCCAACTGGTCGACTGGTCCGATTCCAACGGTATGCAATTCACCTTCAAGCGCGATGCCCGCGGCGCTGTGCAGATGATCACCAACACCAAGGGTGAATGGGCGCGTGCGGAACGCGATGCGTCCGGGCGGATCGTGCAGTTGACGAACTGGCAGGGCCAGTCGCGCTCGTTCACCTACAACACGGCCGGTGACCTGGATACCTATACCGATGCCACGAATCGCCGCTATCAGGTCGAATACGATCCGGTCAGCGGCAAGGCGTTGAAGATGGTTTCGTTGTCAGGCGGTGCGGCTATCATCCGCGGGCCGGATGGCAGCGTGATGCTTGACCCGTCGGTACCGGCGGCCGATGCCGCGACCCCGCATGGCGTGGACGATGGGTGGCAGGATCCGTTGAACGGCGACGGCCTGTTTGGCGCATTCTCCGGCTACAGCCGCATGGCCGCGACCGAAATCGCCAGTTCGACCACCAGCAAGACGCCGGCCGCCCTCGCCATGATGATTGCAGCGGGCGCTTCCGACACTCGCGGTGACGACGACCGTGGTGACGATGACGATGACGACGACGACGACAGCGATCAGATCCCTCCGGCCTGCTCGGGCTGCCAGACCGCGTACACCAATGCCTGTAATGCGAGTTACCTGGATGCGGGCAACGCGGCGCAGGAGGCGGAGCTGGCGGCGGATCTGTTATGTGCTGCAACCATCGAGGCGCCGCCGGTACTGCTGGCTTGCGTTGCCGCGGCAGAAATTGCATACCAGGCCGGTGCGGGTACCGCGACCACCAATTTCAACAATTGTGTCTCGCTGGTTCCGCAGGACTGCTACTCGCAGTGCAGCGGTAGCTGATTGAAAAGGTCGTGAGACGGAGGCGACAGGTATGAAAAAGGCATCTTCCACCACTGAGGTTGTTTTCACTGCTGCAGCGTTTATCGCGTTGCTGGGGTTGATGATCTGGCATGCCTACGCCATGAAGCAGGTGCACCCGGGCTTTTGGACGGGTGCATTTGCTCTCACGGTGACCTGCCTAGTCCTGGCCTTCATCGGCAGGCTGGGCGTGGGCCTCTTGCGACAGCTCGGCAAGCGCGCTGCCTTGCGGAGCATCCTGATCATCATGATCGTCTTGCTAGTGCCTGGAATCCTCTCGACGCATCTGGTGAACCGCTGGGCGATACTGATTGCCGCCTGCGTTTTCGCGTTCTCCTATCCACTGGCCCTGTGGTACCAACGTGCGGAGCGGCCGGGAGAGAATGCGCGCCATAACGATGGGGCGTGAGCGTGATTGAACAATGGGTGCGGCGTCTATCGCAAAGGCGACGCCACACCAGCGTTCTCCGGAATTTTCTAACATTTGCCTGATAGGGATGCCAAAGCCATGTTGATCGATCGTGATGAAGTGCTGACCTACGATGATCTTGTTCCCGACTCTCTGCAGCAGTCACTGACCCATCTCATCCAGCAGCCGATCTGGCGATACGGCTGGCGGTCCAACAAGCGCCAGGATCGCTTTTGCTTCTGGCACGCCCACTTCGCCGGCGGCGATGGCAGCAGCCGGAAAAGTTGCGAAGAGGAGTTGCAGCAAAATCCCAGCGCAGGACCGGTGCAGGAACTGTGGAAATTTCTTTCCACCGGTTTGCTCAAGGGCCACGAACCGCTTCGGGTCTACGCCAACAGCCACACCTTTGGCGTGGAAGGCTACGTGCACACCGACAGCTCGGACGAGGAAAACTATTTCACCACGCTGTACTACGCGCATCCCGTGTGGCGGAAAAACTGGTCGGGAGAGACGCTGTTTTTCTCGCGCCACAACGACGAAATCATCCGCGCCGTATATCCGCGCCCAGGGCGCCTGGTCTGCTTCCATGGTGCCATTCCGCACATGGCGCACGCGCCAAGCCGGGAGTGTCCGGAACTGCGCGTGTCCGTCGTCATCAAGACACAGTTGAGCGCCGAATCCGCCTGAGGTGACGCATGGCCCTGGATCCTGACGATTTCCTCATCGCCATCGGTACGCGCGAAAAGTCGCACAGCGGCCGTACGCTCTATGAGCATTTGAGCGGCACCCGGGACCGCCTGCGCCAATGGGGCTGCGAGGAAGTTACCTGTCTGGCGGGCTTGTATCACAGCATCTACGGAACCAACGCCTTCCGGCGTGCCAGCGTGGATGCGGCAAATCGTGATCAGGTGAGGCAGGTCATCGGCGCGGAGGCCGAAAGGCTGGTCTACCTGTTTCATATCCTGGAACGCCCGATGGCCCTGGTGGAAAGCCTCGACACGTTCAGTTCCTTTAACCGAAAGACGGGCGAGGAAGTGGAGCTTGCGGAGGATGAGCTGACGAAGTTGATCGAAATAGAATCGGCCAACCTGCTCGATCAAAAGTCGGGGCGCCGGTTCTTCGAATATCTGCTGGATGCGGTGGAAGGGTCGCCGTGTGAGCCGCGTCCGGCGGTTTTGCGGGACATCCGCGATTACATGAACGTCTGCGCGTAGTCGGAGAGGAATGCATATGGGAATGGACAGTATCTGGCACTGGGCGATTCTGTTGACCGTCGTGCTGCTTATTTTCGGTACCGGCAAATTGGCCAAGATGGGCCCGGATATCGGCAATGCAGTCAAGGGTTTCAAGCAGGCGCTGCATGGTTCCGAGCAGCAGGACGTGAAGCAGGGCGCCGATGTCATCGAGGCTGCTGCGTCTTTGTCTTCCGGAGCGGCTCAAGCCGCGAAGGACGATGCTGGGTCCCGACCGGGCTGATCGTTCAGGTTCGCGGACTCGCGAAGATGATCATCGAACGGCCACTGGTTCCGCTTCCCTCGCCGGGTGAGCTGGAGCGGCAGGTGCTGGAAGCGTGGGATGAGACTGTGCAGGCCATGAGACATTGGCCTGTCGGGCGGCTGCTGCCCAGGTTGTTGCGAAAGCCGGGCTCGGCCCGGCCAAGCCTTGGGGAGCTTGATCCCTGCTGGGAGGTGCTCTGGCACGAGTTGTCTGCGGTGGCGATGAAGAACGATGCTTCAGCGGCCTTCAAGCCAGGCCGGTCATTTCGGGAAGCACACATCCTGGAAGATGTTCTGCCGCTGGTCGAGGCATCCCTGGCCTCGGCGGATCCAAAGAATTTTCTGGATCTGATCGGCCGGATCGCACAATCAGCAACCGGCACAAGCACGGGTTTTCGAACCAAAGCGGTTTATCTGGTCGCCGATGCAAGCGGCGCAAAAGTCAGGTTTGCGCACGTCGGCAAGGTGCTGCCACGAATCGCCGAGCTGCACGGATATCTGCGACGTCATGTCGTGACCCATCCGCTGCTGTGCGCCCTGATCGCCATGGTCACCATCACCAATTGTCATCCCTTCATGGATGGCAACGGCCGCACCAGCCGGATCCTGTTCAACGCCATTCTCCGGTCGAGCCGGTCCATCGAAACGTATTTTCCGCTCTATGAGATGTTCTGGTGTTCCGGCTGCGGTTGGGAAGTGCGGCTGAGATACACCGCATTCACCGGTGACTGGATGCCGCTGTGTCGCTACATGCGGGACGTATTCGGCATCGCACATCACTGGCTTTCGGACGAATCCGTATTGCTTACGTAGGCGCCCGGCTTGCGTTGCGAAGGTAAGGTCACGGAACACGGCGCTCAGAGAGCCCTGTCTTCAAGGCAATTTCCTTTGGGCTTCCCTTCGCACTAAGCACTCTTTGAAGCGTGGATTCACCCTTTTTCTAAGCGTTGCCCAGCCACGCTCACGGGCTTCCTGTCGCTTTTTCAACACTTCCTGAGAAGGCCTTTTGAACTATCGCCAAACCCACTTGGCTACGTGTTTAGAAATAGTTCCAACCTCGCTTGCTGACAAGGGATCAGCAAACGTATTCATCATTTGCCCTTGCCTTTGTACTGCATCAAACCAAACATACGAAATGGGCGCTTGACAATTAATTTGCTTAGGAGGAAGCCGCTCTATCCAGCTGAGCTACGGGGACACTTTCAGGGTTAAGGCATGCCTGACGCGGTCAAGGATACCTGACACCATGACCGGGACGAAAGCAAAGCGAAGGAACCTGGGCCGCACCTCCGTCGTGATGGACGCCCTCCGTGTCAGCCTTGGACCAAAAGTTCGATGCCACGCCATACCAGGGCGCCTGCTGGTGCGCTTGCTTCGACTACAGGATTTTCCCCGATTTACCGATGTAGCAAACATGCCATCGATTAAAGCGTCAGGCCCAGGAAAGCCAGAAAAACTCCTATACCGTTTGGGGATGCCGACGCTTAGGCTGCAAAACTTCGTCAGGGGAAGCTGGGAATGCGCCGAGTTTTTCGACTGATCGTGATGGTCCGCAGGTGGATGCCGGTTGGGCGCGCAGCCCCCTCATCCGCAACCACGCATGCGCTCATCAGCTGGTGCGGGGATGCCCGTTCACGGCGTGAAGACGAACAACAGCGCCGTCTTTACAACTGAACCATCGTTCTTCCCCATGAACGCGAAACCGCGTCGCACTCCGCAAGGATCAGAGGCTTGCGTGTTGCATCGCTTCTCGAATATCCGACATCAGTTGAGATAGCTCATCGCCCTCCGCGCTGTGACGGACATGGCTGCGAAGCACTTGAAGGTCTTGCCGCCAGCCAAGCGCATCGGAGAGCCTGGAAAGCGTGCGAATACGATGATGCAGGTCATGCCCCGCATGATTGGCCACCTTATGCCATGTTTGTAATTGCATCCGTTGCCGGCGAACCCGGCGACGCCAGCTGTGCAAGCGTGCCGGCCTGGGGGCTTGTTCGAACTTGCGTTGCGCCTTCTCGACACGTTTGCCGGACTTCTTGAGCACGGCATCGACCGACTTCTTTCGGATCTTTGCCCAAGGCAATTGCTCGATTGCATGGGAGAGCCGGTCAATCCGCTTCTGGCGTTTTTGAAAATCGGGATCTTTTTGCAACGCCGCTTCAAGCAGGGAATCCCGTTCTGTTTCAAGTCGCGCGACCAGTTCAGGCCAGACGCCATTTTTCTTCTTTTTGGCCATGTACTTCGCCGAAGCAATCACCGCCGTGGCATCACGGAGGGAGGAGAGCCCATCCCCAAAGCGTTTCAATGCTTTGTCGATGGGTTCGGCCTGGTCGCCCAAATCGCCTCTGGTCAAGGACAAAATGCTTCGCAGACGACGGACGGCCTTGCGCGCTTCATGGATGGCCTTGTGGCGATCCTTGCAACGCTCCAGCGCTCGCCGCACCGCGCGGCACTCCTTTTGGCTCAGTTCGGAAAAGGCTGTTCCGATATTGCGTTGCGTCATGCCTCATCCCTTATCAGTGAAGAGGGTAATCTGCCAAACCGGGGCGGGCGTTGAAGTGAACGTTCACGCGCCATATGCCGCCCCGGGCTGCTTCCACGGACACGCGGTGCGAAGAGGACAAGCCGGTGGACGGCGATTTGCTATGGATCGCGCTGGCGCGGCGGGCGCCGGTACGGCGGCACGCCCGGAACTACATGCCTGATAGAATGGGAATTTCCCCATTCAAGCGCCATCAGGC
Organism: Dyella jejuensis; assembly: GCF_044904675.1. Taxonomy (NCBI): domain Bacteria; kingdom Pseudomonadati; phylum Pseudomonadota; class Gammaproteobacteria; order Lysobacterales; family Rhodanobacteraceae; genus Dyella; species Dyella jejuensis. Next base: position 27,348 of record NZ_JADIKJ010000014.1, read on the forward strand.
GCCAGGCTCAGGAGCACGCATGTCCCACGAAATCCTCAAGGCGCTCGGTCTTAGCGGCGAGCAGTCGGGCACCTATCTCGGCAAGGGCGAATGGTCGCGGCACACCGGCGCCGGCACGCTGCAGCCGTTGAACCCGGCCACCGGCGAGGTGATCGGGACGGTACACGCTTCCAGCGCCGCCGATTACGAAACCATCGTCAAGCGTGCGCAGGAAGCCTTCAAGGTGTGGCGCATCACGCCCGCCCCGCAGCGTGGCGAGGCCGTGCGCCTGTGCGGCGAAGCGTTGCGCAAGCACAAGGATGCACTCGGTTCGCTGGTCGCGCTGGAGATGGGCAAGATCAAGCCCGAGGGCGACGGCGAAGTGCAGGAGATGATCGACATCGCCGATTTCGCCGTGGGCCAGAGCCGCATGCTCTACGGCTACACCATGCATTCGGAACGGCCCGGCCATCGCATGTATGAGCAGTACCAGCCGCTGGGCATCGTGGGCATCATCAGCGCGTTCAATTTCCCGGTGGCGGTATGGGCGTGGAATGCGATGCTGGCCGCGATCTGCGGCGACATCTGCATCTGGAAGCCATCGCCGAAGACGCCGTTGTCGGCGATCGCGACAATGAAGATCTGCAACGAGGCGCTGAAGGCCGGCGGCTATCCGGACCTGTTCTTCCTGTTCAACGATGCCGGCACCGAGCTCTCGCAGGCATTCGTGGACGACCGGCGCATTCCGCTGATCAGCTTTACCGGCTCGACCAAGGTCGGCCGCCTGGTCGGCGAGCGCGTGGCCCATCGCATGGGCCGTTCGCTGCTGGAACTGGGCGGTAACAACGCCATCATCGTGGACGAAAGCGCGGACCTGAAGCTGGCGATCCCGGCGATCGTGTTCGGCGCGGTCGGCACCGCCGGCCAGCGCTGCACCACCACGCGCCGGCTGTTCGTGCATGAGTCGATCATCGGCGAGGTCACCGACAAGCTGGTCGCCGCTTACAAGCAAGTGGAAAGCAAGATCGGCGATCCCACGCTGGCGACCACGCTGATGGGGCCGCTCAACAGCAAGGAAGCCGTCAGCGCGTATCTTTCCGCCATCGAGAAGGCCAAGGCCAGCGGCGGTACGGTACGTACCGGCGGCGCCGCGCTCACCGACCGCAAGGGCAACTTCGTGCTGCCGGCCATCGTCACCGGCCTGCACAACAGCGACGAAGTGGTGCAGACGGAAACCTTCGCGCCGATCCTGTACGTGATGCCGTTCAAGACGCTGGACGAAGCCATCGAGCTGCAAAACAGCGTGCCGCAGGGCTTGTCCTCGTCGATCTTCACGCAGAACTTGAAGGCGGCCGAGCAGTACCTGTCCGCGGCGGGCTCGGATTGCGGGATCGCCAACGTCAATATCGGTACGTCCGGCGCCGAGATCGGCGGTGCGTTCGGCGGCGAGAAGGAAACCGGCGGCGGGCGCGAATCCGGTTCGGACGCATGGAAGGTCTACATGCGCCGGCAGACCAACACCATCAACTATTCGGATTCGCTGCCGCTGGCGCAGGGCATCAAGTTCGATCTCTGAGGCGGCTTTGCATCCTCTCTCTCCCACGGGGAGAGGATGCGGGTCAGGGACCATGCTCGCCGCCGCTGCCTTGTCGCAAGATGGTTCCCGCATCCTGCTTCCTGTTCGCCTCCCTGGCGGCGCCGTCCAGGCTCCTTAGTACTCCTTGGAAGGAGCCTGGATATCTTCAAGAAGGACTGTGGCATGACCTCGCCCGCACCATCCGCTCCGTTCGATTTTCGCGGTTATCGCATCGTCATCGCCGGCGGCAGCAAGGGCATCGGGCGCGGCATGGCACTGGCCTTTGCCGCTGCCGGCGCCGCCGTGTCGATCTGCGCGCGCGGACACGACGCGCTGGATGAAACGGCCGAGGCGATCGCCGCGCATGGCGTCACCGCGCACCGGCAATCCTGCGACCTGCGTGACGCAACCGCCATCGCTGCATACATCGCCAGTGCCGCGCAAGCGCTCGGCGGCATCGACGTGCTGGTCAACAACGCCACCGGCTATGGTCCTGATGACAGCGACGAGGCGTGGCTGGCCGACTTCCATGTCGACCTGATGGCGGCCGTGCGTGCTTCGCGCGCTGCATTGCCGTATTTGTCTGCCTCTCCGCACGCCAGCATCCTGCACACCAGCTCGATCGCCGGGCTGCGGCCACGTCCCCATGGCGCCGCTTATGGCGCGATGAAAGCCGCTCTGTGCCACTACACCACCTCGCAGGCCTTGTCGCTGGCCGCGCAGCGCATTCGCGTCAACGCCGTCGCGCCGGGTTCGATCGATTTCGAGGGCGGGCTATGGGATCGCTGCAAGCGCGAAGATCCCGTGCGCTACGCCACCGTGCTGGCGAAAATTCCGTTCGGCCGCTACGGCACGCCGGAAGAAGTGGCGCACGCCGCCTTGTTCCTGTCCTCGCCCTGGGCCAGCTGGATCACCGGACAGACGCTGTGCGTCGACGGCGGCCAGCTGCTGAATGGATAAACCCTATGAATAACCTGCGCAGCACTGAACGCTTCAGCGATCGCGTCGCCGACTACGTCCGTTACCGACCCACCTACCCGACCGCCCTGCTCGACTGGCTGCACCACGCGCAAGGTGTAACGCCCGACTGGAAGGTGGCCGACGTAGGCGCCGGCACCGGCATCTCCAGCAAGCTGTTCCTGGATGCCGGCCATAGCGTCATCGCGGTCGAACCGAATGCCGCCATGCGCGAGGCCGCACTGGCGTGGCTGGCCAGCCATGCGCGCTTTCGCGCGGTGGACGGACGTGCCGATGCCACCACGCTGGACGACGCCAGCGTCGATCTCGTTTCGGTGGCACAGGCGTTCCATTGGTTTGACCCGGCCAGCACGCGCCGCGAATTCCAGCGCATCCTGCGCCCGGGCGGCCTCGCCGCCATCTACTGGAATTCGCGCCGGCTTACCGGCACGCCGTTCCTGGAAGGCTATGAAGCACTGCTGCAAACCTATGGCACGGACTACACCAGCGTGGCCGAGCGCTATGCCGACGAGCCGCGCATGCGCGAGTGGTTCGGCGCGGGCTGGCGCGGCACCGCTCATTTCGATCATGGCCAATTGCTCGATTTCGATGCCTTGCGCGGACGATTGATGTCGTCCTCCTATGCGCCGAAAGCCGGCCATCCCAAGCACGCGCCGATGATCGAGGCTTTGCGCATGCTGTTCGATGCCTGCCAGGTCGACGGCAAGATCAGCTTCGACTACGACACCCGCGTTTACCTTGGCGAGATGTCCTGATGTACGACTGGATTCGCCCGTTGCTGTTCAAGCTCGATGCCGAGACCGCGCATGGGCTTACCCTTTATGGCCTGGATGTGGCCCATCGCAGCGGGCTAGGGCATTTCGTCGCCGCGCCGCCACCGGATTTACCCACCGAGGCGTTCGGCCTGCGTTTTCCGAACCCGGTCGGGCTTGCGGCCGGCCTGGATAAAAATGCCGCGCACCTGGATGCGCTGGGCGCGCTGGGTTTCGGCTTTATCGAAGTGGGCACGGTGACCCCGCGTCCGCAGCTTGGCAACGATCGCCCTCGCCTGTTCCGCCTGCCACAACATGAAGCCATCATCAATCGCATGGGCTTCAATAACGAAGGCGTGGATGCGCTGGTGCGCAACGTGCAGAAGTCCAGCTATCGCGGCGTGCTGGGCATCAATATCGGCAAGAACAAGGACACGCCCAACGAAAAGGCGGCGGACGATTACCTGTTCTGCCTGGAGCGCGTGTATGCGCATGCCAGCTACATCACGGTGAACATCTCCTCGCCCAACACCAAGGGACTGCGCGACCTGCAGGAAGAAGCGACCTTGCGCCGCTTTATCGAAATACTGCGCGAAACGCAGGAGCGGCTCGGCTCCCAGCAAGGCAAGCGCAAGCCGATGCTGCTGAAAATTGCCCCGGACCTGGGCGAAGCCGAGCTGGACAGCATTGCCGAGGTCCTGCTGAGCACCGGTATCGACGGCGTGATCTGCACCAATACCACCATCGACCATCGCACCGTTGCCGACGATCCCCTGGGCAACGAGACCGGCGGACTGTCCGGCAGACCATTGCTGGCGCGCTCGACCGACGTCGTGCGCGGCATGCACCGCCGGCTGGGCGGCCGCATCGGCCTCATCGGCGTGGGCGGCATTCTCGAAGGCGACCATGCCGCGGAAAAACTCGCAGCTGGCGCCGCGCTGGTGCAAATCTATTCCGGCCTGATCTACCGCGGTCCGGCGTTGATCGCCGAATGCGCGAACGAAATCCGCCGCCAGCAGGAATCGCGCGATGGCGGTTGAGCGCGTGGACATGGGCGGCTATACGCTGATCGAACATGCGCCGCTGCTTACGCGCAACACCCTGCGCGTGGCCGCGCGCGCGAAACTGCTGGCCGAAGTGCGCGATGCCAGCAAGCTGCCGGAGCTGCTCGACTTTCCCGCCGTCGGCCATGGTCGCCTGCTGGTGCTGGGCGAAGGCAGCAACATCCTGTTGACCGGCGATGTTGACGGCACCGTGCTGGCGATGGAAACGCGCGGCGTGCACGTCGAACAGGATGGCGACCTAGCACGCATTGCTGTCGCTGCCGGCGAGCGTTGGGACGATTTCGTGCGCTGGACGCTGGGGCAAGGCTTTGCCGGCCTGGAAAACCTGATCCTGATCCCGGGCACGGTCGGTGCGGCGCCGATCCAGAACATCGGGGCCTATGGCACCGAAGTGGCCGAATTCATCGAGAGCGTGGAAGCCTGGGACCGGATCGAGCGACACGTGGTGACGCTGGATCGCACCGACTGCGCCTTCGCCTATCGTGATTCGCTGTTCAAGCGCGAAGCGGACCGCTTCATCGTTACCGCCGTGCGCTTCGCCCTGCCTCGACAGCACGCCTTGCGGCTGGATTACGCCGGCATCCGCGAAGAACTGGCACGCATGGGCGTGGACAAACCCGCGCCGTTTCATGTCGCCGAAGCCGTGGTGCACCTGCGCACGCGCAAACTGCCCGACCCGGCGGTCATCGGCAATGCCGGCAGCTTCTTCAAAAATCCGCTCGTCGATGCCGTGCAAGGCGAAACACTCAAGCGCGAGCATGCCGCCCTGGTCGCATGGCCCGGCAACGATGCACGCTGGAAGTTGTCCGCCGCCTGGCTGATCGAAGCGGCCGGCTTCAAGGGGCTGCGCGAGGGCGATGCCGGCATTTCCAACCGCCATGCGCTGGTGCTGGTCAATCATGGGAAAGCCAGCGGCGAGGAACTATGGGACTTTGCGCAACGGGTGATCGAAGGTGTCCGCGAGCGCTTCGGCGTAACGCTGGAACCGGAGCCCATGGTGATCGGCAAGCGCTGATCCTGTCTGGACCGTGCGCAACCGGGTGACCTGGTTTTTGACGTCCGCCGCTGCCTTTACGGAAATCAAAGCAACGCTTTGCCAAGATGACCGCCTTGCCTGGTTCACGCAAGGAACTGCGCCATGAGTATCCGCAACGTTGCCGATGTGCTGGTTGAAACGCTGGCGCACGCTGGCGTGAAACGTATCCACGGCCTGGTCGGCGACAGCCTCAACGGCATCACCGAATCGCTGCGCCAACGCCGGGACCTGCAGTGGATCCATTACCGGCACGAAGAGGCAGCCGCCTTTGCCGCCGGCGCCGAAGCGCAACTCACCGGCGAACTGGCGGTATGCGCCGGCTCATGCGGGCCGGGCAACCTGCATCTGATCAATGGCCTTTACGATGCGCAGCGCTCACGCACGCCGGTGCTGGCGATCGCGGCGCACATTCCCTCGGTGGAAATCGGTTCCGGCTATTTCCAGGAGACGCATCCGCAGAACCTGTTTCGCGAGTGCAGCCATTACTGCGAGCTGGTCAGCAGCGCGTCGCAGATCCATCGCGCCGTGGAGATCGCCATTCGCACGGCGGTAGGACAACGCGGCGTTTCCGTGCTGGTGATTCCGGGCGACGTGGCCTTGAGCGAAGCCAGCGGACCGGTCGCCACCGCGGCCAGCCTGTTGCCCGCGGCGCCCAGGGTGATACCCGCCGATGCCCAGCTGGATCAACTTGCCGCGTTGCTCGGCAACGGCCGCAAAGTCACCTTGTTCTGCGGACGCGGTTGCGCCGGTGCGCATGACGAAGTGGTCAAGCTGGCCGAAACCTTGCAGGCACCGGTGGTGCACGCGCTGGGCGGCAAGGAGCACGTCGAATGGGACAACCCCTACGACGTGGGCATGACTGGCCTGATCGGCTTCAGCTCCGGCTACGAAGCCATGATGAACTGCGACACCTTGCTGCTGCTCGGTACCGATTTCCCCTATCGCCAGTTTTTTCCGGACCACGCGAAAATCTGCCAGATCGACCTGCGCGCGGAAAACCTCGGGCGCCGCTGCCATCTCGACCTCGGCCTGGTCGGCGAGGTAGGCGCCACGCTCGCCGCCTTGTTGCCGCGATTGAAAGCTGCCGGCGACAACACGCATTTGAAGCAAAGCCTGGCGCATTACAAGAAGGCGCGCGAAGGTCTCAACGATCTCGCCGTCGGCAAGCCCGGCAGCAAGCCGATCCATCCGCAGTACGTCGCCAAGGTGGTCAGCGATATCGCCAGCGACGATGCCGTCTTCACCTGCGACGTCGGCACGCCAACCATCTGGGCGGCTCGCTACCTGCACATGAATGGCAAGCGCCGGCTGCTCGGTTCGTTCGTGCACGGCTCGATGGCCAATGCGATGCCGCAAGCAATCGGTGCGCAAACCGCCTATCCTTCGCGGCAAATCGTCAGCCTGTCCGGCGATGGCGGCTTCGCCATGCTGATGGGTGACTTGCTTACCCTGGTGCAACATCAGCTGCCGGTGAAGATCGTGGTGTTCAATAACGGTACGCTCGGCTTCGTCGAACTCGAAATGAAAGCGTCCGGCTTCCTGCCGACCGGCGTCAGCCTGGATAACCCCGATTTCTCCGCCCTCGCCCGCGCCGCCGGCATATATGGCGTGCGGGTCGAAGATCCGGGCGAGCTGGAAAGCGCAGTGCGCGATGCGTTCGCGCACCGTGGGCCGGCGCTGGTCGATGTGGTGACCAACCGGCAGGAACTGTCGATGCCGCCGAAGATTCAAGTGGAACAGATGAAAGGCTTCAGCTTGTGGGCATTGCGCACGGTCATGAACGGTCGTGGCGACGAACTGATCGACCTGGCGCGCAGCAATCTTCGCCGCTAGGCGCTGCGCTCAGCCCAACCTGCGGCCGGTAACGCGACGCAGAAGCTTGCCGATCACTTCCACGCAGACCTTGATGCGCAGCAAATAGGTGATGGTGAAATAAGCGATGCCGTATGCGGACAGCACGAACGCCGCCGTCATGATCGGCCCGTGATCCGGCAGGTAGTGCTCGACGAGGCACGCGGCCAGGGCCGCTGCCAGCGCCGAGGTCCATAGCTTGGCCATCATCGACGCCGGCACGCCGGTGGGCCCGAGCTTCTTATTCAACTTGCTGCGCAAGAGATGGAACTCGATCCAGCCAGCCACGCCAGCCGACGCGGTCAGGCCGACCGCGCCCCACTGCGCCGGGACGCCCAGCCATCCGGGCAGCAACAACGCACTGGCCAGGCCCAGCACGGCCGTAAAGGCCAAGCGCACCAGCGCGAAGCGCAGCGGCGTGCGCGTATCGCGCATGGCGTAATACGTAGAGGCGTAAAGCCGTCCGAAGGTAGAAGCCAGCAAGCCTACGCCGGAACCGGCCAGGATCGCCCATACATAACGCGAATCCTTGCTGGTGAAGGCGCCGGATTGATAAAGCGCGGCCACCACTACATTGCCCAAGGCAAAGAACGCCATCGACGAAGGCACGATGAAGAACGCGATGCGCTCCAGCCCACCGTTGAGCCGCGCGGACAATTTACCCGCCACTTCGGCATCGACTTCATCGCCCGCCATGCGCGAAAGCGTCGGCAGTTCGGATGCGGAAATCGCCATGCCGAACAGGCTTACCGGCAGCAGGTTGATGGACGACGCCGTGGTCATGCCAGCGATCGCGCCACTGCCCAGCAAGGTGGAAATGGCCTGATCCACGAACGCGCTGATCTGCACCACGCCGCGGCCCACCGCCACGCCGAGGAAACTGCCGCCCACTTGCTTTACATGCGCGCTGCGCAGATCGAATCGCAGGCGCATGCCGGGCACCAGCTTCAGTACCGGCCCCAGCTGCACCAGGAATTGCAGCAGGCAACCCAGCACCGTGCCCCAGGCCAGGTACACGATCAGGCGGTCGGCATCCAGGTGGCGGAACGCCAGCATGGTCAGGATCATCGATAGGTTCCAGACCACCGGCGCCGCATACGAAAGGAAAAACTTGTGATGGCTATTGAGGATGCCCAGGCACCAGGCCGACCACACCAGGATGCCGGTACCGGGAAACAGGATGCGCACGATCAGGATGGTCAGCGCGCGTTTTTCGCCGGTATAGCCGGGCGCGATCAGCCAGAGCAGGTATGGCGTCGCCAGCACGCCCAGCGCGACGATCACCGAAATCAGCAGCGCCAGCACCGCCGCGATGGCTCCTGCGAGGCGATCGGCATCTTCCTGCTTATGCTGCGCCAGCAGGCGCGCATACACCGGAATGAACGACGCCGATAGCACGCCTTCGCCGAACAGGTTCTGCAAGAAGTTGGGCACGCGCAACGCGGCGCTGAAAATGTCCGCCGCGTCGGAAAGGCCAAAATAATGGGAAAACACCCGCTGCCGCGCCAGCCCGAACAGGCGGCTGCACAGAATGCCCGCCCCGACCAGCAAGGCATGTCCACGGCCCGCCTCTTTCGTCATACCCATCCGTGCTGCCGGAAAAACGCCAAGCGTAGCATTGCTGCGGGCTTGTTCCGCTCTGGCTTGGAGAGAGGATTGGGACCAGGAAGCCTATTTGCGAAATAGGGTCCGAAACGCGCTCGAATGGAAAATCGGGCGAGGTTGTCCCCTCACCTCAATCCTCTCCCCGGAGGGGAGAGGAAGAAAAGCTGGCGATTCGATTCTCTGCCGAGGGGAAAACGAAAGCTTAGCGACGAGCCTTCGACAACAGCCGCAGCAATTCCATATACAGCCACACCAGCGTGACCATCAGCGCGAACGCGCCGTACCACTCCATGTACTTCGGCGCGCCCTGTTGCGCGGCACGGTCGATCATGTCGAAATCGAGCACGAGGTTGAACGCCGCCAATCCCACCACCAGCAGGCTGAAGCCGATGCCCATCGCACCGGTGTCGTGGATAAAGGGAATCTGGATATGGGTGAACGCACGCAGCGCCATGTCCGCCACGTATAACAACGCAATGCCGCCGGTGGCAGCCACCACGCCCATGCGGAACTTGTCGGTGACCTTGATCCAGCCCGCGCGATACACCAGCAGCATCACCGCCAGCACGCCCACGGTCAGCATCACTGCCTGCAGCACGATGCCGGGAAAGCGAAGTTCCATCAGCGCCGACATGCCGCCGAGCGCAAAACCTTCCGCGATCGCATACAAGGGCGCGCCGATGCCGGCCCAACGCGGCATGAAGCTGGTGATAAGCGCCAGCACCAGGCCGGCCAGCAAGCCACCCCACATGAAGGGACTGATCGCCGCCATGGCCGCGCCGATGTCACCACCCGCGGCCACATCGGCGAAGCGCTGCCAGGTCCAGCCGCCGGTGATGACCGCCAGCACCAGCAACAGGGCGGTGCGTGCCACGGTGCCGTTCATGGTCATGCGCTCGCCGGTGACCGGCAGCCCCTGGAACGCCTTGTTGCGCAGTACCGGATTTCCTGATGGCATGGTTACTCCTGGATATTCAGTTCATCGGATCGGACGCCGATCCTAGCCAATGGTCCGATAGCCGCGCGTTAAGGATGCTCTGATCAATGCTACGCAGGCGGCATGATGACCAGAAGGCTCGCAGAGTGTGTTGTGCGGCGCCGGGAAGACTGGCCGTCTTGCCAAGCCGCGCGGCGCGCTCTGCGAGCCTTCTGGTCATCACCCCGTCGCTTTAAATTGAATATGTTGGGGCCGGCTCTGTCTGTCCGCATCCCTTCGGTCCGTCGTCTCGACAGACGGCCAGTCTGCCTTCGCCGACGAACCTATGGTCTGCGAACAGACAGAGCCGGTGACGCCTACGTAGCATTGATCAGAGCATCCTTAACGCACCCGGACCGTTTCATCGACCACCACATAGTGGCGTTCGCCAAGCTCCGCATCGAAATACACCGCAGTAAGCCGCCCACTGCCCGGATCGACGAAACGTTCGCCGGTGTCTTTCCAGCGCGGGTCCGGCCCGCTGCGCAGCAGCGGCTTGTAGCGCCAGCGCTCGATCGCCAGGCCGACCACCAGCAGCAGGCCGCCGAACAGCAACTGCGGCAGCAATACCACGAGCACGCCGGTCAACGCGGCGATGCCGGCGCCGAGCAGGAACAACCCGCCCAGCACGTACAACACCCTAGGCAACATAGCCTGCCTCAGGTCGGCGGATCGAGCACCACGGCGGTGCCGTAGGCCACGATCTCGCTCATGGTCTGGCCGATTTCGGCGGAGTCGAAGCGCATCATCACCACCGCGTTCGCGCCCATCGCCTTGGCGTTGGATACCAGCCGGTCGAGGGCGTGGCGGCGGGCCTCTTCCAGCATTTGCGTGTATTCGTGGATTTCACCGCCCACCAGCGAACGCAGTCCGGCCATCACGTTGCCGCCGATGCCGCGGCTGCGCACCACGACGCCGAACACCTGCCCCTTCACCTGCACCACTTGATGGCCAGGAACGTTCTCGGTTGTCACGACCAGCATGGCTTTGCTCCCTCGACGCAGAAACCTACGCGGCACGATACCTCCCGCCGCCGCTCACCGATAGTGGCGCAGGGTCGGTCATGCGCACCGCTTCCGGCACGTAGGCGCGGTGGGGGCACTATGGCAACATCCGGCGGTCTACCGTTGCCCCTCAAGGAACCCCGAACATGATGTCGAGCCGTTTGAAGACATTGGCATGGAGCGTGATGCTGGGCGTGGGACTGGTTGCCGTCGGCTCGCCCGCCCGCGCCGATGCCCCTGCCGCATCGAAGGCGGTCGCCAACGACAGCAACGTCTTGCGCGCCACCCTCGACAACGGTCTGCGCGTGGTGATCGTGCGCGATACGCTGTCGCCGATGGTCACCACGCAGATCACCTATCTCGCCGGCGGCTACCAGACGCCGGACGGCTTTCCGGGCACGGCGCACGCGCTCGAACACATGATGTTCCGCGACAGCCAGGGCATGACCGGTGCCCAGCTCAACGAAATGACCGGCAAGATGGGCGCGGACAACAACGCCTTCACCACCAACGATGCCACCCAGTACTACTTCGTGGCGCCATCGAACTACCTCGACCTCCTGCTGCACATCGAATCGGCGCGCATGGAAGGCGCGCTGTTGACGCAGAAGGATTGGGAACGCGAGCGTGGCGCCATCGAACAGGAAGTGTCGCGCGACATTTCCGATCCGGGCTATCTCGCGTTCCAGAAGGCCGAGCGCATCCTGTACGCCGGCACCGGTTATGCCGAGGATCCGCTCGGCACCCGCTCTTCGTTCGACAAGACGACATCCTCGCACCTGCAATCGTTCTACCAGCACTGGTACGCACCGAACAACGCCTTGCTGGTGATCGTCGGCGACGTGGCGCCGCAGCAGACGCTGGACAAAGTACGGCAGCTGTTCGGCAAGCTTCCCAAGCGCGCGCTGCCCGCCCCCACACCAGTGGCGCTGCAGCCGGTGAAGCCGGAAACGATCGCCGCCAGCACGCCGCAGGGCACCGGCACGGTACAGTTCCTGTATCGCATGCCCGGCATGATGACCAGGGACAACGCCGCGGCGCAGGTGTTGCTGGATGTGCTTAACAACGCACGCAGTTCGCTGTCCGCGCTTGCGGCGCAAGGCAAGGTGCTTAGTGCCGACGCACAACTGCAACCGTTCAGCCATGGCGGCATCGGCGCCATCGAGGTCGGCTTTCCCAAGGGCGGCGATGCGAAAAAAGCACAGGCTGAGCTTGAGGGCGTCATCGCCGAGCTGCTCAAGCATGGAGTGCCGGCCGAGCTGGTCGAAGCATCCAAGCGCTCGGAAATCGCCCAGGCTGAGTTCAACAAGAACAGCGCCGTCACGCTTGCCAGCGCCTGGTCGCAGGCGATCGCGTGGATGGGGCTGAGCTCGCCCGAGGAAGCCGAACAACAGATCCGCGACGTGACCGTGGACGATGTCAATCGCGTGGCGCGCGCCTACCTCAAGCCGGATGACCGCGTGACCGTGGTGCTGACCTCCGACAACAACGGCCAGCGTCCGCCGGACAGCGCCGGCTTCGGCGGTTCGGAATCCTTCGCCGGCAACGACAAGCTCGACGCGCCGCTGCCGGAGTGGGCCGCCGGGAGGTTGAGCAAGCTGGAAATGCCGCGCTGGACGCTCGCGCCAGTGCAAATGCAGTTGGCGAACGGCATCCGCCTGATCGTGCAGCCGGAGACCATCAGCAAGACGGTGACGGTGCTCGGCCATATCGACAACAACGCAAAGTTGCAGGAACCGGCCGGCCAGGAAGGCGCTGCGCGCCTGCTCGCCACCTTGTTCGACTACGGCTCGACCACGCTGGACCGCGATGCGTTCCACAAGGCGCTCGACGATATCTCGGCCACGGAAAACGGTGGCACCGATTTCGGCGTGGCGGCGCTGAGCAATCAGTTCGATCGCGCCATGCAGTTGCTGGCCGACAACGAGTTGCATCCTGCCCTGCCGCAAGACGGATTTGCCGCGCAGCAGGAGACGCTGGCGCGCAGCCTGGCCGGCGAGATGCAGTCACCGCAATACAAGATGATGAAGGCGCTGATGACCGGCTTGCTGCCGGCCGGCGATCCCGAGCTGCGCCGCCCCACGCCGCAGACCATCGCGGCGCTTACCCTGCAAGACCTTAAAGATTACTTCGCGAAAACCTACCGCCCCGATCTCACCACGATCGTGGTGGTCGGCGATGTCACGCCCGGGCAGGCGAAAGCCACGGTGGAACGCTACTTCGGCGCATGGAAGGCCGAAGGCGCCAAACCGGAAGTGATTTCCAAGCCGGTATCGGTCAACCCGGCCGGCTACACCGTCGTCGATAATCCGTATGCTTCGCAAGACCAGGTGCTGGTGGGCCAGATGCTGGAGCTCAACATGCACAATCCGGATCGCTACGCCCTGCAATTGGGCAACGATGTACTGGGCGGCAACGGTTTCGCCTCGCGCCTGATGACCGACATCCGCGTCAAGCACGGCTATGCCTATGGCGCGGGCTCGGGCATGCGCTTTGACCGCTCGCGCTCGATCTTCTTTGTGCAATACGGCAGCGATCCGGACAAGGTGGCACCGGTCGATGGACTGGTGCGCCAGAACCTGGTCGACATGCAGACGTCGCCGGTGAAGGATGACGAATTGACCAACGCGCGCCAGTATGAAATTCGCTCCATTCCGGTCGGCGTTTCCAGCATCAACAGCATCGCGCGCGCGCTGCTCAGCTGGGCCTGGCACGGCGAACCGCTCGACCAGCCGATGGTGGCGGCGAAACACTTCCTGACGCTGACGCCGGAGCAGGTGCAAGCGGCATTCAAGAAATACCTGCAGCCGCAAAAGCTGATGCAGGTGGTACAGGGACCGCCGCCGGCAAAGCATTGAAAGACGGCCGACGAAATCCGCCTCGATCCCTTCCTCCGGAAGAGGATCGAGGCGCGGGGCTATCCGCGAGCAACCTCACTCGCTGTTGTCCCGATCAGTCATCGGCGTAAAAATCCCGAGTCCCCTCTTTATCCATGGGAGCGGACGCAGGCAGCTACTTCGCGGCAGCCTTCAGGCGCATCGATCGCTCCAGGTCCGGCAGGAACAATGCCAGCACGCCGAGCAACGGCAAGTACGCGCACAGCGAATATACGTAATCGATGCCATGCACGTCGGCCACGTGCCCCAATACCGCCGCACCGATACCGCCCATGCCGAAGGCAAACCCGAAGAACAGGCCGGAGACCATGCCGACCCGGCCCGGAATCAACTCCTGCGCATAAACCAGGATCGCCGAGAACGCGGAAGACAGGATCAGCCCGATCACGACGGATAACACGCCTGTCCAGAACAGATTGGCGTGCGGCAGTGCAAGCGTGAATGGTGCCACGCCCAGGATCGACACCCAGATCACCCACTTGCGCCCGATCCGGTCGCCGACCGGGCCGCCGATCAGCGATCCGGCAGCCACCGCGAACAAGAACACGAACAGATGCATCTGCGCGTTCTGCACCGACACCCCGAAGGTGTGGATCAGGTAGAAAGTGAAATAGCTGCTGATGCTCGCCAGATAAAAATACTTGGAAAAAATCAGCAAGCCGAGGATCGACAGGCAGGTCACCACTTTGCCGCGTCCCAAGGCTTCGCCGGCCACATGGCGCACCGTCTTGGCGCGGCTGACATGGTGCAGGCGATACCAACGCCCTACCTGCAACAGCACCACCATCGCCAGCAAGGCGGCGAGCGAGAACCAGGCCACGCTGCCGCGGCCATGCGGCACGATGATCCAGGCCGCCAACAGGGGGCCCAACGACGAGCCCGTGTTGCCGCCCACCTGGAATAGCGACTGCGCCAGCCCGTGCTGGCCACCCGAGGCCAGGCGCGCCACGCGGGAGGATTCCGGATGGAATACGGATGAGCCGGTACCGACCAGGGCCGCCGCCAGCAACAGCACTGGAAAACTCGGCGCGACAGCGAGCAGCAACAGGCCGCAAAGCGTGAACCCCATCCCCACCGGCAAGGAATACGGCTTCGGCTTGCGATCGGTCACCATCCCGACCAGTGGCTGCAGCAGCGACGCGGTCACCTGATAGGTGAGCGTGATCAGGCCAACCTGGCCGAAGCTGAGATGAAAGCCGCTCTTCAGGATCGGATAGATCGCCAGGATCAGCGACTGGATCATGTCATTGAGCAGATGCGAAAAGCTGATCGCACCCAGGATGGCGTAGTCCGTGCGCTGCACCGCGGAGGCGGGTGCGGACGGCAGGGAAACCGGATCGGCGGAGTTGGGCATGGTCTGTCGGAAGGAGAATGGGGACATGGGCGCGATTGCCTCGCTGCAGCGGCCACCTTAAAGTAGTCGCTTGCGGCCTGCATGCACTATCGGGTCAGCTTATGTCGAAATCGGGCCGATCCGGAGGTCAAAAGGCAAGCATCCACGGACCGAAAAAAGGCAAGCGAAAGAGCTGGACCTGTCCACGGCCGCCGCCCTCCCCTTTTTTTGTTTCGCCGCTTCGCTCCCGCCATGCGCAATACCCGCGTCATCGCCTATGAGGACATCCCGCGCGACGTCGTCGCCACCGGCAATGACTATCCGTCGGGCACGGTGCTCCCGAGCCATACCCATAAGCGCGGGCAATGCCTCTACGCCATCACCGGCGTGATCACGGTAACTAGCGGCGAAGGTAGCTGGGCGGTGCCGCCGCGGCGTGCCTTGTGGATTCCCGCTGGCGTGGCCCACGTGGTGCACATGGGCGGCCCGGTCAGCACGCGCAGCGCCTATATCCTTCCTGCCATGGCGGCAAAGGCCGGCCTGCCGGAGCGCTGCACGGTGATCGGCGTGTCGTCGCTGCTGCACGCGCTGCTGTCCGAGGCGGTCGATGTGCCGGCGGAATATGCTTTCGGCGGGCGCGACGATCACCTGATGCGCCTGCTGGTTGCGGAAATGGCCACCATGCCCAGCCTGCCGCTGAGCACGCCGCTGCCACGGGAACCGCGCCTGGCACGGCTATGCCGGTCGCTGCTGGAATCACCTTCCCTAGAGATCGATATCGACACCATGGCCCATCGGGCTGGCATGAGCCGGCGCAGTTTTACGCGCCTGTTCCGCGAACAGACCGGCATGAGCTTCAGCGCCTGGCGCCAGCAGGCATGCCTGTTGGCCGCTCTGGCCCGGCTGGGACGCGGACATTCGGTGACTCGTGTCGCGATCGAGCTGGGCTACAGCAGCGCCAGCGCGTTTACCGCGGCGTTCCGGCGTACCCTGGGCGCCGCACCCAGTCAGTATCTGCTGCTGCAGGATGGAGCGTGATGTGCGTCGCTGATGCGTGATGTCATATCCATGTCAACGTGCTACGGCATCCTGTCAGCGCAGTGATTTGGCCAAGGCGAGTGCGGCATCGCCAACGCCGCCACCCCAACGGTGCATCGATGAGCAAACGTAACGACCAGGACGCCACGCCCGCCGCCAGCGCACCGGACGCATCGGCAGCACCCGCCGTCGATCTCAATGACAAGGCCTATTACATCCATCGCGAACTGTCGCAGTTGCAGTTCAACAACCGCGTGCTGGAACAGGCGCTGGACGAACACACGCCACTGCTGGAGCGGCTGAAATTCCTGCTGATCTTCTCCAGCAACCTGGATGAATTCTTCGAGATCCGGGTCGCCGGCCTGAAGAGCCAGCTGGCCTTCGGCCACGAGATCGTCGGACCGGATGGCATCCCGCCCAAACAGGCGCTGGCCGAGATCAGCGATATCGCGCATCGGCAGATCGCGCGCCAATACGGCATCCTCAACGAACGCCTGCTGCCGGAGCTGTACCAGCATGGCATCCGCATCGTGCGGCGCAAAAGCTGGACGGTCGCGCAGAAACGCTGGGTACAGCGTTATTTCCGCCAGGAAGTGGCGCCGATGATGACGCCGATCGGCCTCGATCCCACCCATCCGTTCCCGTTGCTGGTCAACAAAAGCCTCAACTTCATCGTCGAGCTGGAAGGCGTGGATGCGTTCGGGCGCGACTCGGGCCTGGCGATCCTGCCGGCGCCGCGCGTGCTTCCGCGCATCATGCGCCTGCCGGACGAGATCTGCGAAGGCGGCGAGAATTATGTGTTGTTGTCGTCGATCATCCACGCCCATGCCGACGAGCTGTTCCCCGGCATGGAAGTGCGCGGCTGCTACCAGTTCCGCCTGACCCGCAACGCCGACCTGACCATCGATCCGGAAGAAATGGACGACCTGGCACGTGCATTGCGCGGCGAGCTTTCATCCCGTCGCTTTGGCGATGCCGTGCGGCTGGAAGTGGCGGACAATTGCCCAAAGCCACTCACCGATTACCTGCTCAAGCAATTCGGTCTCGCCGAAGCGGAACTGTACGAGGTCAACGGTCCGGTAAACCTGACCCGCCTGTTCGGCATCGTCACCCGCAGCGACCACCCGCAGTTGCAGTATCCACCCTTCGTACCGGCCATCCCCAAGGCGCTGAAAAAGGCCGAGGACCTGTTCCAGGTGATCGGCAAGCAGGACGTGTTGCTGTTGCATCCCTACGAATCGTTCGCGCCGGTGGTGGACCTGGTGCGCCAGGCGGCCAAGGATCCGGCCGTGCTGACCATCGAGCAAACGCTGTACCGCACCGGCGCCAACTCGGAGATCGTGGACGCGCTGGTCGAAGCCGCGCGCGCCGGCAAGGAAGTGGTCATCGTGGTCGAATTGCGCGCGCGCTTCGACGAGGAATCCAACCTGAGCCTGGCGACCCGCCTGCAACAGGCCGGTGCGATGGTGATCTATGGCGTGGTCGACGTGAAGACGCATGCCAAGCTGATGCTGATCCAGCGCCGGGAAGGCCAGAAGCTGCAGCGTTACGCACACCTGGGCACCGGCAATTACCACAGCGGCAACGCGCGCCTCTACACCGATTACAGCCTGCTCACGTCCGACTCCGCGCTATGCGAGGACGTGCACAAGCTCTTCAGCCAGCTTACCGGCATGGGCAAGCTGCTGAAGATGAAAAAGCTGCTGCATGCGCCGTTCACGCTGAAGAAATCCCTGCTCGACCTGATCGCGCGCGAAACGACGCACGCCGAAGCGGGCAAGCCGGCGCACATCATCCTCAAGATCAACGCGCTGACCGATGCGAAGATCATCCGCGCGCTCTACAAGGCCAATGCCGCCGGCGTGAAGATCGATTTGCTGGTGCGCGGCATGTGCTGCCTGCGCCCGGGCATCCCGGGGGTGTCGCAGCACATCCGCGTCCGCTCGGTCATCGGCCGTTTTCTCGAACACAGTCGCATCTATTGGTTCGCCAACGATGGCGAGGAAAGCATGTACCTGGCCAGCGCGGACATGATGGAACGCAACTTGGATCGCCGGGTCGAAACCGGCTTCCCGATCGAGAATCGCAAGCTGCGCCAGCGCATCCGCAAGGAACTGGACCTGTATCTGTCCGATACCGCTACCACCTGGCAATTGCACGCGGACGGCAACTATTCGCGCCTGCAATCTGGCGATGCGCAATCGCCGCACGATGTGCAGCAACAGTTACTGGAAAAATATTGCGGCATCGGTGCACCGAAACCCGCGCTCTGAGCGTCCTTGCTGCCAGGCGGCGTAACGCAGACGAATGTCAGGCCTGCGCGTGCCCGCGTACCCAGGCCACGTAGCGATCGACAAATCCTTGCAGGAATTTCCTGGTGTCCGGCGGGCCGATGTTGCCTTCGTCATCGATCAATCCATCGCTGAATTTGATGAATACTTCCGGCTGCCCCAACAAGGGCACGTCCAGATAGGCCAGCACATTGCGCAGGTGCTGCTGGGCCAGCGCCGTACCCGTCGCCCCCACCGAGATCCCCACGACCGCGCCTGGCTTGCCGGCGAACGCATTGGTGCCGTAGGGCCGCGAGGCAATGTCCAGCGCGTTCTTCAGCACGCCGGGAATCGACCGGTTGTATTCCGGGGTGACGAACAGCAGCGCATCCGCTGCCTTGATCTGTTCCTTCAGCTGCCGGCATACCAGCGGATAGTCCTGGTCGAAATCCTGGTTGTAGAGCGGCAGGTTATCCACGCGCACGTGTTCGAACGACAGTTCCGGCGGAGCCAGCCGTTCCACTGCGTGCGCCAGCTTGCGGTTGAAAGATTCCTTGCGCAGGCTGCCGACCAGCACCGCTACCTTGACTGCGCTCAATGCCGTTCTCCTCAAGTAACGAACCTATCGCAACCTGCCACGTGCCGTCGCAGGCCAACGGAAGATGCGCCAGTCCTGCGCAACTTCTTGTGAAATCACCCGCGACAAAGCACGCAGGCGCTGGCATGTACCCTGCATAGGGGTTGTGCGACATGTCGGCGAGCGTTCCATTGCTTGGCCGAAAGTTCACAATGACGGTGCTGCCGCGACAGGGGAAACCGCCCGGCGGCGGGGATACCGGGTCGTCGTGCCACTAGGGAGGTAGGCATGAGGGACCGTTCAGGAACAAGGGGTTGCGGTGACTAGGGACGTTTTGTCGAGAGGGTGGCGTGCGCGCAGGTGGCTATTGGCCGCCTTGCCCCTGGCCTGGCTGTTGTGGTTCTCCCTGGTCCACGCCAGCGCGCGTGCGCCGCTGAGCGGAGCGTGGCGCGAAGTGACGCGCGGCGACACCCCCGCGCAGGTATTGGCCGCTTTTTCTCACGGAACCTTAAAGGCGTTCGATCCCTCGATTCTGCAGCGATTCCCCCGCGAGGCGCTGGGCAGCTGGATCGTGCTGCAACCGGCGCCGTCCGGTTCCGGCGAGGAACGGGTGCTGTCGATCTATCCCGCGCCCATGGGCTCGATCACCCTGTACGGCAGCAACGGCCCGGCCCGCACGCTGGCGCTCGACGATTTCGCCGCGCCGTTGCATGGGCATGGCCGGCTGGCGTTCGAGCTGGCGGTCGATCGCGGCCAGGCCAAGCCTATCCTGCTGAAGTTCGAACCCGGCGCCGCCATGGCCGCCCCCGAACGTTTTGAACTGCAAGGCCTGGATGACTACTTGCAGGAAGATACCAACTGGCTCGCTTTCGCCACCGCCTGTTTCGCGGTGATGGTGGCCATGGCGATGATGGCCTTGTGCTTCGCCCTCATGCTGCGCGACATGACCTTCGCCTGGTACACCGGCTACATGCTTTGCTATGTCGTGGTGCAAGGCGTGCAGACCGGCTTCCTGTTTCACCCGCTGGGCTTTAGCTGGCTGGCCGGATCGGAAACGCTGGTGGGCGCTGGCGCCATGGCGCTTTCGGTATCTTTCGCGGCGCTGTTCATCAGCCGCTTTTGCGACTTGCAGCAGTTCGCCGCTTCGCTGCGCGTGCCGGTGATCGCGCTCGGCATCGCGATGCCGCTGATCGTGCTGCTGCGCTGCAGCCACATTTCCGCATTGGTGGTGATGGCGCAGACCCTGGTCAATCCGGTGCTGATACTCGGCGCCGTGCTGCTGCTGTTTACGGCCTTGGCGGCCGGCGTGAGAGGCTCGCGCCAGGCCTGGTTCTTCCTGGCCGGATGGACGCCGCTGCTGGTGCTGACCGCGATGACCGGCGCCCAGGCTACCGGCGCGCTGCCGAGCCTGGATTGGCTCAACGATGCCAGCATCGCCATGGGCGCGTTCGAGGCGATCGTGCTGTCGCTGGGCCTGGCCGATCGCGCCCTGACCATGCGGCGCGACCGCGACAACGTGCGCGTGCTCGCCGACCGCGATGCGCTTACCAACCTGCTCAATCGCCGCGCCTGGACCGAAGCGGCCAACCGGATGCTGGCCGAGGCGACGAATGCCGAACAGCCGATCGCCATGCTGTTCCTGGACCTGGACCATTTCAAGCTGCTCAACGATCGCCAGGGCCATGTCGCCGGGGACCGCGCCTTGATGGCGGTAGCCGAAGTACTGAGCAACGAACTGCGCCCCACCGACCTGTTGGGACGCTATGGCGGCGAGGAATTCATAGCCATGCTGCACGGCGTGAACCAGGAACAGGCGGTGCATGTCGCCACACGCTTATGCCGGCGCGTGCACCGGCTGGAGATTCCCGTCGACCAGAACGAATTGCTGTTGAGCGTGAGCATCGGCCTGGCCATGCGCAGCTTGGGCGACACGCTGGAAACATTGATCGAACGCGCCGATCAGGCCATGTATTACGTGAAGCTCCACGGCCGCAACCAGGTCCATACTTTTGAACGGCGCGCGGAAATCGCGGGGCATCCTGCACCACGCAGCAAGCACGAACCGGAAAGTTGATACCGATGCGGCTGCGTGCGCGCAGCCGTATCGGTCATCCAGACGCAGGCCTTCAGTGCCGCGCGGCCAGTTTCCTGGCTGCCGCGACCACTTCCGCATCCCCCGGCAACACCAGGAACGCGGCGCCCGCCAACGGGGTGTAGGTATCCGCACCCACTACGCGCTCCAGCGGCGTGCCGCCCAGGCCGGCTTCGACCACCGCGGTAATGATGCCCTCACCCACGCCTGCGCTCTTGCGGCCTTCGTCCAGCACGAGAATGCGCCTGGCGGTCTTCGCCTGCGCCGCGATAAAAGCGTCGTTGAGCGGCGCCAGCCAGCGTAAATCCACCACGCGCACCTTCCAGCCCAGTTCCTGCTCGATGGTGCGGGCCGAACGCAGCGCCATCGGCACACCGTTGCCGAAGGTGAACACCACCAGGTCATCGGCGCCTTCGCCATACACGCGGCCCTCGCCCAGCGGCATCGCTTCGCCCGGCGCGGGATAGGTGAACTGCCATTGGCCGTCGCCCGCTTCGTAGAGGTCCTTGGTCATGTACAGCGCGATCGGTTCGAGGTACGCGCAGACACGGCCATCGACCTTGGCCAGCGCCAGCATGGTGCGCAGCATGGTGGCGGCATCGTCACCGCGGCTGGGGCAGCCGACCACCAGGCCGGGGATATCGCGCAAGGCCGCGATCGAGTTGTCATTGTGGAAATGGCCGCCGAAGCCGCGCTGGTAGCCAAGCGCGGCGACGCGCATCACCAGCGGGTTGCGGTACTGGTCGTTGGAAAAGAATTGCAACGACGCCGCTTCGCCGCGAATCTGATCGCAGGCATTGTGGAAATACGCCAGGTACTGGATTTCCGGCAACGGCAACATGCCCATGTTGGCGTAGCCCTGGGCCAGGCCAAGGATCACGGTTTCATCGAGCAGCGTGTTGAACACCCGGCTGCCCTTGAACGTTTTGTGCAGGCCCTTGGTGACGGTGTATACGCCGCCCTTCTGCGCCACGTCTTCGCCGAACAGCAGGGTTTCGGGATACTTCGCCATCACCTCGTGCAGCGCCTGGTTGATCTGGATCGCCAGATGGCGCGGCGGTTGTTTTTCCGGCAGCTTGTCTTCGCTGCCGAATACGGTGATACGCCGGTCCTGATAGTCCGTGCGTTCGGCCTCGGCCTTTACTTTGTCCGGCGTGTACGGCGCCAACGGGGCCATCACATCGTCGAGGCGTTCGAGCCTGGGGCGCCGGTCGGCCTCTTCCGCGGCCATGAAACAACGCTTGCGCAGCGCTTCGTTGAGCGCCAGCAACGCCTCTTTGTCGTACACGCCCGATTCGAGCGCGATGGCAGCCGAGCGTAGCAGCGGATCGGACGCTTCCACCGATACGAGTTCTTCGATGCTGCGCCACTCGATCTCGAAATCGGTGCCGGCGTGGCCCATGATGCGCGTGGTTTTCAGGTGCAGGAAAGTCGGGCGGCGCGTCTGGCGACAATGCTCCACCGCGCGCTGCACCTGCGCGTAGCCTTCGGCCAGGTCCAGTCCATCGGCGAAGAAATAGTCGAGATCGGGACGATGCCGGAAATTGTTGGCGACCCAGCCGCCCGGCGTCTTCACCGAAATGCCGATGCCGTTGTCTTCGCATACGAACAACACCGGCGCCGGCAACTTCTGGTACGCCGTCCACGCAGCCGCGTTGAAGGCAGTCTGCGCGGTGGCATGGTTGCTGGAGGCATCGCCGAAGGAGCAGATGGCGATGGAATCGTGCGGGACAGGCAACGGGTGGCCAATCCGCCGTGCCTGCTCGATGGCAATCGCCGTGCCGAGCGCCTTGGGCAAGTGCGAGGCGATGGTCGAGGTCTGCGGCAATACCCACAACGGCTTGCTGCCCCACACCTTGTGGCGCCCGCCGGACGCAGGATCGTCCTTGCTGGCGGCGAACGACAACGCCGAATCCATCACCGGATCCATGCCGGGCAATTTGCGAAACCGCTCGGCCATGAAGCCGCCGGAGCGGTAATGCAGGAAGGCCGGATCGGTATGCCGCGCAAGCCGCGCCACCATCGCGTTGCCTTCATGACCCGAGCTGCCAATGGTGTAGAACACCTTGTTCTGCACGCGCAGCACGCGCGCCATCAGGTCGAGGTGGCGCGAGATCAATTGCGATTCCAGCAGCTCGCGGAAGCCGCGTGCGTCGAGCGCACTGCCCGGCAACACCGCTTCGCTGTCGCGCGGCGTGGGCCGCACCTCGCCCTGCCACTGCTGCACGAACTCGATGAAGTTCTGGTCGACGATCTCGGCGCGGTTGAAGCCTTTGTGGCGGGCGGCGATGGGCGTGGAAGACATAGGGCAACAATTCTCTGCAGGAGGTGCCGCCTGGCGGCACTGGAAGAATGATCGGTTGGCGCGCCGCGTGGCCGCCGTTCACGACGAAGATAAGGTTTTCACAGGGCACGCAACCGCTGGATACGCAGCAAGTCCTTGGGACGGCCAAAACTTTCCAGCATGCGGATCTGCTCGCCACGCGCCGGGATGGGCACCGGCACACCCGCAACGGCAACCTGCACGATTTCTTTCACTTGTACTGGCTGCCATCCCTGGGAGCCCCGCAGCTGGAGATCGCCCATGACTTCGACCGGCAGGCCAGGAAAATGGAAACGGGCAAAGCGCGAGCGAAAACGTTCGGCACCGGCGGGCACGAAACGGGTATCCCGAAGCGATTGCCACAGCGCCATCAGGCGTTCTGCATCCGCGCTGCTCGCCAGCACATCCACGTCCGCGACTTCGACCGCCGCGCCGGCCAGCGCCGCGGCGGCACTACCGACCACCACCCACGGATCACGGCAATACGCATGCAATGCCGGCACGCTTGCCGCGATGGCCTCCCCTAGCGCGTGGCTGACCTGGGTCATGACCGCCGCAGCCATTGTTCCCGCGTCTGGCTCCAGCGTTCGTTCGGCGAATCCGCATAAGGAGGAGGCAGTTTCTGCAAGCCGCGGCAGGTCGAGCCCAGGCGGCGCGCCAAGGCGCGGGAGGCGAGATTATCGGGGTGGATCGAATGGATGACCTCGCTCCAGCCCAAATGCTGGAACGCCCAGCCGATCGCCGCCACGCATCCTTCATGGGCATAGCCCTTACCCCATGCCTCGCGCGCCAGCCCCCAACCTATTTCGGTGCCCGGCCAGCCTTCCGGATGCCACGGACCGAGGCGGCCGATCCAGCGGCCGCTGGCTTTCTCGATCACCGAGAACATCGCGAAGCCCTGGATCGCCCAGGCACCCGCCAGCGTGAGGAAGCCACGCCAGGCCATTTCGCGCGACTGCCTGCCACCGATGAAACGGGCGGCTTCCGGATCGGCCATGTTCGCGGCGTAAGCGTCGAAGTCGCCGGCGATGGGCGGACGCAGGATCAGGCGTTCGGTTTCGATGCGAAGGTCAGGAATCGACAAGGTCTTCTCTCGCTGTGCCTGTTCTTTATCTTTCTATCCCTTCGGGGAAGGACCGAGGAAAGAAGCGATCTTGCATCGTAGGTCGGGGTGCAAAAAAGCCCGATCGAGCCGGAGCAGGCCTACCGCAAGCGTTCTTCTCATCCGGCCCTCCCCCGAGAGGAGAGGGGCGTGATAGGCGTCAGAACGCATTGATTCCAGTCAGCTCGCGTCCCACCACCAGTTGGTGCACGGTTTCGGTGCCTTCGTAGGTGATGACGGATTCGAGGTTCAGCGCGTGGCGGATCGCCGAATGTTCGACGGTGATGCCCGCGCCGCCGAGAATGTCGCGGCAGTCGCGCGCGATGTCGATCGCCATGCGGCAGTTGTTCCATTTCGCCAGCGAAACCTGGGTAGGTTCCATCTTGCCGGCATCCTTCAGGCGACCGAGCTGCAGCGACAGCAGCTGTGCGCCGGTGATGCGCCGGGCCATGTCGGCCATCTTCAGCTGGATGGCCTGGTTCGAGGCCAGCGGGCGGCCGAACAGCACACGTTCCTGGGTGTAATCGAGCACTTCCTTCAGGCAGGCCTGCGCGGCGCCGATCGGTCCCCAGGTAATGCCATAGCGCGCCTGCGTGAGGCAGCCGAGCGGCCCCTTCAGGCCTTTCACGTTCGGCAGGCGGTTGGCGTCCGGGATGCGCACGTTGTCGAAGAACAGCGCCGAAGTCACGGAGGCGCGCAGGCTCATCTTCTTGTGCACTTCCTGCGCGGTGAAGCCCTTGCTATCGGTGGGCACGATGAAACCCTGGATACCGTCTTCGGTCTGCGCCCAGACGATGGCGATCTGCGCGATGTTGCCGTTGGTGATCCACATCTTGGCGCCGTTGATGATCCAGTCGCCGCCATCCTTCCTGGCGCTGGTCTTCATATTGGCCGGATCGGAGCCGCCATGCGGCTCGGTCAGGCCGAAGCAGCCGATGATCTCGCCCGCCGCCATCTTCGGCAGGTAATGCATCTTCTGTTCTTCATTGCCGTAGGCGTAGATCGGATACATGCACAGCGAGCTTTGCACGGAGGCGAAGCTGCGCAGGCCCGAATCGCCGCGCTCCAGTTCCTGGCAGATCAGGCCATAGCTGACACCGTTCATGCCGGCGCAACCGTACTGCTCGGGGATGGTGGCGCCCAGCAGGCCCAGGCCGGCAATCTCCGGGACCAGCTCCTTCGGGAACCGGCCTTGGTCGAAGCAATCGCCGATGATCGGCAGCACCTTCTCGTCGACGAAACGGCCGACGGTGTCCTGCACCATGCGCTCTTCGTCGGTGAGCAGGGAGCGGACGTCATACAGGTCGAGCGGATTCAATCGGGCTGCCATACAGGTTCCGGAACGATGGGGAGCCCGGCATTGTAGCCGGCGGCCCATGACCGGTCATGCCGGAGTGCAGCAGCGGCCAGCTTGGCGCCGGCCGGTCGGGGCCGGGCGAAAGGTCCGCCTTGCCCGCTCTTCAGGCTTCCCGTGAAATTACCGGAGCGGCCGCGATGTGACGAAGCTCGGCAAATCCTCCCGCGCCAGCCGGATTTCGCCTGCCAATGCCGCCTTCCTTGCAGGGGGTTACGTCCGATCCCCCAGGATCAGCGCGGCGCCTTTTTCGGCCACCATCATGGCGGCGGCGTTGATGTTGCCGGAAGTGATGTTGGGGAAAACGGAGGCATCGACAACGCGCAATCCCCGCAGGCCATGCACTTTCAGGTGCTTGTCCACCACCGACCTCGACGGATCGCTGCCCATCGCCGCCGAACCGCACAGATGGTAGATCGAGCCGCAGTGGGCGCGGAAATAGCCGAGCATGGCTTCATCATCCTGCACGCCCGGTCCCGGCAGCGTTTCCTCCACCGTGACCGAACGCAGCGCGGGCGCCTGCATGATGCGGCGGATCAAGCGGCTGCCTTGCAGCACCTCGGCGATATCCTTGTCGGTGCTCAGGTAATTGGGATCGATCAGCGGCGCATCTTCCGCGCGAGGAGAAGCGATGCGCACGCTGCCGCGGCTGGTCGGGCGGCAGGGATTGAAGCAGAGCAGGAAGCCCGGGTATGGCTCCGGCTTGATGGAGGCCTTGTTGCTCTTGGGAATCTGGTAGGAGAGCGGGTTGAAGTACAGCTGCAGGTTCGGATGAAGCTGCCGGTCGTCGCCACGGAAGAATCCGCCGGATTGGTTGATGCTCATGGCCAGCGGGCCGCCGCGGCTCAGCAGGTACTGCAGGCCCACCTTCAGTTGCCCGAAGCGGGAGCGCAGTTCGTCATTGAGCGTCGGAACGTTGGCCCGGTAGTAGTAACTGGCGCAAAGATGATCCTGTAGATGGGCGCCCACGGCGGGCAGATGATGCACGGCCTGGATGCCATGCTGGTCGAGCAAGGCTTTGTCGCCCACCCCGGAAAGCTGCAGGAGCTGGGGCGTGCCGACGGCGCCCGCGGCGAGAATCACCTCACGCTGCGCCTGGAAGTCCTTTTGCACACCGCCCTGCTTCGTCCTGACACCGATGGCGCGGCGTTCCGCATCGAACAGCACGCGCTCGACCCGCGCATCGGCCAGTATCCGCACATTGCGGCGCTTCATGGCCGGATGCAGGCATGCGACGGCGCTGGAGCAGCGCTCGCCGCGGCGCGTGTTGAGATCGTAAATGCCCGCGCCTTCGAACTGTGCACCATTGAAATCCGCGCTGCGTGGATAACCCAGCTGTTCGCAACCGGCGAGGAATGCATCGCAGATAGGATGCGTCTTGCCACGCATCGAGCTGATATGGATCGGGCCGTGGCCGCCGTGATAGTCGCTGTCGCCTTCCGGATGCGTTTCCAGCCGGCGGAAATACGGCAATACATCGCGCCAGGCCCAGCCATCGTTGCCACCGGCGGCCCAGTCGTCGAAATCGTGCGCCTGGCCGCGCACATAGATCATCGCGTTGATCGAACCGGAACCGCCCAGCACCTTGCCGCGCGGCGCATATAGCTTGCGTCCGCCGAGCTGCGGTTGCGGCTGCGAGTAGTACATGTAGTTGTAGCGGGGATGGTAGTAGAGCTTGACGAAACCGCCCGGCATCTTGATCCAGGGCGAGTTGTCCTTGCCGCCCGCCTCCAGCACGAGTACCGAATACCGTCCCGATTCGCTGAGACGATCGGCGAGGATGCAGCCGGCCGAACCGGCGCCGACGATGATGTAGTCGAAGGTCATGAGCAAATGCCAGGTAAGGGGGCTTAGCCGCGTGCGGGAGAGTGGTCCTTGACGTCAACCGGGTCGGGCGCCATTTGCAGGTGCAGGCGATCGCCGGTGTACGGCGAGTGGCTGCGCACCACATCCATGTTCAATGCCACGCCCAGGCCGGGCTCCCTGGAAGGAATGATGTAGCCGTCTTCCCATTGCAGCGGTTTTTCAAGCACCTGCGCATGAAAGCCATCCCAGGTGCCGATGCTTTCCTGGATCAGGAAGTTCGGCGTGCATGCCGCCAGTTGGAAACTCGCCGCCGCGCCCACCGGGCCGTTATAGAGATGCGGTGCGATCTGTGCGTAATAAGCCTCGGCCATGCTGGCGATCTTCTTCGCTTCCAGCAGCCCGCCGCAGCGACCGACGTTCATCTGCAGGATCGACGCAGCCCCTGCCTGCAACAGCCTGAAGAATTCATATTTGGTGGTGAGGCGCTCGCCGCTGGCGATCGGGATCGTGGTCTTGGCCGCGACCTGCCCCATGGCCTCTTCCTGGCCCGGCGGTACCGGTTCCTCGAACCACAGCGGATCGTATTTCTCCAGCCGCCTGGCAAGGCGGATGGCCGAAGATGGCACCATCTGCCCGTGCGTACCGAACAACAGGTCGCAACGATTGCCCACCGCCTCGCGGATCTTGCGGCAGAACGCTTCGCAGCGTTCGAGTACATCCAGCGAAAGCTGATGCCCGGAATAGGCGGTATATGGCCCGGCCGGATCGAATTTCACCGCCGTGAATCCCTGCTCCATCGCACGCACGGCGTATTCGGCCGCGAGGTCCGGATCGCCATAGTCGTATTCGCCTTTGTCGTTGACGGGATACAGATAGGTATAAGACCGCAGGCGTTCGTTGACCTTGCCGCCGAGCAGTTCGTACACCGGCTTGTTGGCGGCCTTGCCGATGATGTCCCAACAGGCCATTTCCAGGCCGCTTGCCACGCCCATCATGGTCAGGTCCGGCCGCTGCGTGAAGCCGCTCGAATAGGCCTGGCGGAAAAAGCGCTCGATGTGGTGGGGATCGTGGTCGAGCAGATGGCGATCGAAGACATCCTCGATGATCGGCACCATGGCCCTGGGATGAAACGTCGCGGCATAGACCTCGCCCACGCCTTCGATGCCGGTATCCGTCTTCAATGTGACGAACAACCAGTACATGCCGCCGATATGCGGAGGCGGAACGGCGACGACATGCGTCTGCAAGGAAACGATCTTCATGCGCGGCTCCTGTTCGCAAGGCGCTTCTTCAAGGCGATCGCGGCCACCACGCCGAGCGATCCCATCACCAGGATGTAGGTGTAATAAATCTGGTAGCCGAGCGTCCCGGGAATTTTCTGCGTAACCCAGCCATTGACCAGCGGAATCAGCACGTCCGGCGAATAGCCGGCGACGGAAATGATGCCGATCGCCAGGCCAGTGACCCGTTCCGGAATCGGGCATTGATCGAGGATCGCCCAATACAATCCGCGGATCGCGTAGCTCATCAGGCCGATGAAAATGATCAGCGCGATCACCAGCGGCACGATCTGCAGCCTCGGCAGTGTGATCAGGCCGAACATGCCGACGCCGGCCAGCACCAGCACCCAGGTCAGCACGCGCAAGTTGGTGAAGCGGTCGCCCAGCCAGCCGCCGCCGATACCGCCGACCGGGCGCATCCACAATTTGATGGTGGTAATGACGCCGGCCATCGTCGCGCTCAGGCCCAGGCCGCCCTCTTCCAGGTAGGCGGAAAAGCTGTAGGTAGCCCAGAAAAAGTGATAACCGCAAAACACGATCGCGGTGACCAGCCATAGCTCCGGCAAGCCCGCCAGCAACCGCAGGTCCTGGAACAGGTTTCCCTTGATGGCAGATGCCTTGCCGGCACGGGACGCCACGCCGGCTTGCCGGGGATCACGCAGCAGGCCCAGCACGACACCGAGCGCCAGGCAGGCATAGGCATACAAGTGGATGACGCTTTGGAAGCCTTCGGCCAGGGTTTGTCCCCGATCTTCCCGGACGTAGGCAAACAGGCTGATGGCAGCCGTCGCCAGCAAGGCTTCCACCAGGCCGCGGCCACCATCGAGGATGCCGAAGAAGCGTCCCTGCTCCTTCTTGCCGGCCAATAGTTTTACGCGCTTGACCAGGGGCGCCCAGAACGTGAGTCCGGCGGTCAAGCCAAAGCCACCATAAATAAGCAGCAGGACATGGAACTCCGGCAGGGTCGCGTACCACAACGCCAGTGCGCCGGTGCCGAGTAACGACACGCTGATCAATACACGTGGCGCAATGCGATCGGCCAGCCAGCCGCTGGGCAGGTAGCTGACCATGAAAACGGCACCCAGCAGCGAATACAGATAGCCCAGTTGCTGGTTGTCGATGGCAAGCGCGGCGATCATGCTGGTCTGGTAGACCTGCCGCAGATAGATCACCGGATAGATGGTGCCGCCGGCGAGCACCAGCAGCAGCAGTTGCGTATAGCGATAGAGCTTGCTGCCGATCGTTCCTTGTTGCTCGCCGTGTGCGGCGATGTCTCCCTTGGCATGCATGCGGTTCAATACCTCATGACCACGAGGCGCGTCTGGGTGAACTCCAGCATGCCGTGCTTGCCATCGTCGCCGCCCAGGCCCGAACGTTTCCAGCCGGCATGGAAGCCCTGATAAGGATCGGCCGGCGTGCGGTTGACGTACAGTTCGCCCGCTTCGATGCCATTGGCGACCTTGAGCGCCGTGCGGTAATGCTCCGTATAAAGCACCGAGGAGAGGCCGAATTGATGATCGTTCGCCATCGCCAGCGCCTCATCGAGCGTGTCGTAACGCAGCACCGGCAGGACCGGCCCGAAGATTTCCTCCTGCACGATCTCCATGCGCTGGCGGCAGTGGCTCAGCAGGGTGGCCGGATAGAAGAAGCCCTTGCCTTCTGGCAGCACGCCGCCCGCCTCGAGCACGGCACCTTCGGCTATCGCACGCTGCACTTTTGCGTGGATTTCCTGGCGCGCACGGTCACTCACCAGCGGCCCCATCCTGCTGGCGTCCTCGGTGCGATCGCCGATACGGATTGCCGCGAACTTCTCGCGCAGCAACGCAAGCAGGCGATCATGCACGCTGCCATGCACGTACACGCGCTCGATCGCCGTGCACAACTGCCCGCAATGGGTGGTCTTGGATGCAACGATGGCCTGGGCAGCTTGTTCCAGGTCCGCGTCGGGTTCGATGATTGCCGGCGTCTTGCCGCCGAGTTCAAGCGATGGCTTGGCGATATGGGCCTTGCAGTAGTCCAGCACGGCACGGCCCACGCCGACACTGCCGGTAAGCGTGATCATGCCGACCGCCGGTTGCGTGCAAAGTATCTCGGCGTGCGCGTGCTGCATGGCGAGGATGTTGATGACGCCCGGTGGCAAGCCGGCCTGCTCGACGGCGCGGGCGATTTCGAATGCGCACAGTGGCGTACTGTTGCTGGGGCGAACCACTACGGCATTGCCGGCAATCAGCGCGGGAGCGATCTTGCGCAGCAACGT
The DNA here is from genome assembly GCF_044904675.1 of Dyella jejuensis. Taxonomy (NCBI): domain Bacteria; kingdom Pseudomonadati; phylum Pseudomonadota; class Gammaproteobacteria; order Lysobacterales; family Rhodanobacteraceae; genus Dyella; species Dyella jejuensis. The sequence goes on from NZ_JADIKJ010000014.1 coordinate 58,498, forward strand.
GTACACCGGATAGTTGAAGGGAATCAGGCAGGCCACCACGCCGATCGGTTCGCGTTGCAGCAGGATCGTTTCGTCGACGCTGTCGCTGGGGATCACCTCGCCTTCGATGCGGCGGGCCCATTCGGCGTGATAACGGGTAATTTCCGCGGCGTAGATCGCTTCGTTGCTGGCATCGGCCACACTCTTGCCCGATTCGCTGGCGAGCGCTGCGCCGATCGCGGCGGCATTGGCTACTAGCGCATCGGCAAGCTTGCGCAGGTACTGCGCACGTTCGATCGCCGGCAAGCGGCCCCACGCACGCTGCGCGCGCGCCGCCACGGTCACGGCTGCCTGCACCTGGGCAGCGCTGGCCGCATCGACCTTTGCAATGAGTTCGCCAGTTGCCGGATTGTGGACGGCGATGGGCGTTTCGCCACCCGCGTCGACAAACATGCCGTCGATGAAATTCCGCTCGCTGCGCATCAGGTACTCCGCATTCGGTTGCATGGCGGCTGTGGATGACCGCACTTGGAGGATGCGTGACAAAATTCGCCCGCGCCTCAAATCTCAAAGAAAGATTGAGCGAGGGCCAAGGCGGCTTACAAACGATTAATTTGCTGACTGATCATTCAAAAAAAGAATGGTGCATGCCGGTGGCTTGGTGGCCAGGCCAATCGCGGATCCGATAGGCCTGTTCGGGCAGACGACCGCTGTCGCGCTCGCAGGATGCAATCTCTTGTTGCAGCCACGCGCGGAATGATTCGACCGCCGGTGTCAACGACTGCTCCGGCCGCGTCACGAACCAATACGATTGGTGTCCCTCCACTTGCACCTCGCGGAACATGACCAGTCGTCCATCGGCCAGTTCCTGGCTGACCATGTGCCGGTCCGCGATGGTGATGCCCAGGCCTGCCACGGCGGCTCGGATCGCCATGTCCAGCAAATCGAATTCATAGCCGTTGCGCGTATCGATGCCGCTCAGTCCGGCGGCATCGAGCCAGTGTTGCCAGGTCATGTAGCGTTTGTCCTGCGTGGCCAGCACATGCAGGAACGGCAGCTGGGCAAGCTCGACCTTGGCCGCTGCCGACCCGTCCAGCAGCGATGGCGCGCAAACGGCCACGTGTTGCTCGTGCAGCAGCAGCGAACTGTCCAGGTTGCCCCATTCGCCGTTGCCGAAGCGGATCGCGCAATCGAGTTGCGCGGATTCGGCGAGCGTGTCGTGCTGCGCACTGGTAAGCGTTACTTCGAGTTCCGGATGGCGCTCGCGCAGGCGCCCAAGCCGCGGCAGCAGCCAGCGCATGGCGAAGGTAGGCGGCGCGTTGATGCGCAAGCGGTTCAGATGCTGCTTCTGCTGGATGGCGCGCACGGTGAATTCGATGCCGTCGAACGATTGCCGCAAGGCCTTCAACAGCAGCTTGCCGGCTCCGGTCAATTGCAGATGATGGTGACGCCGTTCGAGCAATGCCTCGCCCAGTTGGTCTTCCAGTTGCCGAACCTGGCGGCTGACGGCGCTCTGCGTCACGCTGAGCACTTCTGCCGCGCGGGTGAAATTGCCAAGGCCGGCGGCCACTTCGAAAACCTTGAGCGCGTTGAGCGTGGGCATCCTGCGTTTCATGCATGCCCTCCTGGGCCATGAGGTCGTGCGGAAGCGGCGCGAAAGGCCGCGTGCACGACGCAAATGGCCGTGCGCAATCAGAAATAGTAGCCAATGTTCATATAGAACTGTCCCCTCCACACATTGCTGCCACCGGCCGCGGCGCTTTGCGCATAGTTGCTGCCGCCCAGGTAAGGATCGTTGCGTCCGTTCAGCCATTCCACCGCGATCCACAGCGCCTTCAACGAAAACGACGTGCCCAAAATGAACCGCTGGGAGTTGCGAAAATCCTTTTGAGATTTGTCATAGAGGCTGTAGTTCCCATACACCTTCACACCAGTTATCCATCCGCCTACAAACTTTCCAGGAATCGAGTAACTCAGATCGCCGGTATAGAAGTTGCCGCGGCTGGCCACGTTGAAGGTTCCGTCATAGCCGCCGAAGCTCACGGAGCGGCTGTCGCCCGCGTTCCTCGGCGCCATCTGCTGGCGCGCGTACTGCAGCTTGACGCCCCACGGTCCGTTGCTGCCGGCATAGTGGACGGCATACGCATAGCGTCGGCCGTAGCGGCGGGTATCGCGGTTGTACAAGGCGGACGACATGGCCGATACGCCCGCCTCGCCGTCCCAGTTGCCAAGCTCCAGCTTGCGCACCGCCCGCGCGACGAACAGGCCGCGCTCGTCGTTGCGGCTGCCGCCGGCGACACTGGCGTCGGCGGGCGTCACCACGATCGAATAGGTAGAACCGTTGCTGGTACCCTGCCCCGGCCACGCCGTGCGTGCGTAGTAGCCGGCCTGGAGGTTCCAGTCACCAACGTCCTGGATGTACTTGGCGCCGAGTTCCCAGACATCCTCCAGCCCGATCACATTGCCCAGGGTTTCATAGAAGGTGCCGCTGTAATAAGGCTGCAATCCGAATGGCACCTGGTTCAGGCCGAGCTGCAGTTGCCGGCTGCTATCGAAGCGGTAGCCAATCCATGCGTACTCCGCGAACGAGATTTCCCCGAAGCGGCGCACGTACTGGAAGGGATAATCCTTGCCATAGAAGCGGTAGCGCGCGGCGCCGATCCAGCTGTCCGAATCGTATCTGGCGCTCAACATGATGGTGTCGAGGCCCCATTTATGGATGCCGCGGCTCGCGTCTTCGTCCACGCGCACGCGCACGGCGCCGCCAAGGTCGAGGTGATCGCTGACCTTGACCGCCAGCACTGGAGCGCTGGTTCCAAAAAGGATTGAAAAAAGCAGGCCGGCGCCATAGGCCGGCAAACGTCGATGGGTCACGGCGCGTGCATCCCTTGCGTGCGTATCCAGGAACCAAACGGGGGCGACCGGAACCAAGCGCGATCGACGCCGTTACGCACTGAAACTAGCCAGCGCTCCGCGCCAACACAAACAACAAAAAGGCGCAGGCCTCCCAACTAAAAGGCATGGTTGCATCGCTGTGCAGGTGCACAGGCAGACGCAGCTGTGGGAGCATAGCCGCGCCTCCATGCTTGTCGCCCTGCTGGGGCCGTCGGTGATCCGGCTTTGGGGGGGGCGGCGTATGGTCATCTTTGTCACTCACTTTCATAAATGTACGAACCGCTGGATTCCACATGATCAAAGGTGTGCTTCTCGGCTTCGCCTCTTTCGCGGCCTATGCCATCAGCGATGCCTTCGTGAAATCGCTTCACGGTTCCGTACCGCCTTTCGAATCGGTGTTCTTCGGCGCGTTGTTCGGGCTGGCCGCCCTGCCTTTCATCATGGGCAAGGGCGACCGCTTGCGCGATGCGGTCACCGCGCAGCGTCCTTCGCTGTGGTGGCTGCGCGCGGCAGCCGGCGCCTTCGGCAACATCGCTTCGGTCACCGCGTTCACACTGCTGCCGATGGCGGAGGTATTCACGATGATCTTCCTGATGCCGATCTTCGTGACGATCTTGTCGGTGATTTTTCTCAAGGAACATGTCGGCTGGCGCCGCTGGTCGGCGGTGGTGGTGGGCTTTGCCGGCGTGCTGGTGGTGCTGCGCCCTGGTTTTCGTGCGTTGGGCGGGGGCGATATCGCCGGATTGGTCTGCGGCCTGCTCGCCGCCGTCTCGGTGGTGGCGCTGCGCATGGCCGGCCCGCACGAAAAGCGCCTGAGCCTGTATGGCGCCGGCGTGGTCGGTCCGCTGATCATCGGCGGATTGCTGATGCTTCCCCATTTCGCCTGGCCCAACCTGCACGAATGGGGACTGCTCGCCGGCTACGGCCTGCTGGCGGCGCTGGCCGGCGTGCTGCTGATGTACGCCACGCTGATCACCGCGGCCAACCGCGTCGCCCCCACGCAATACAGCCAGATGCTCTGGGCCATCGCCTTCGGTTACTGGCTGTTCGGCGACAAGCTCGACTGGCCGATGCTGATCGGCATCGTGATGATTCTCGGCGCCGGCCTGTTCACGCTGGTGCGCGAGGAGAAAGTCACGCGCTGGTGGCGACGGCAGAAGATCGTCCAGGGATGACGGTTCCATCGTGACAGCTGCGCTGGCAGCCACAGCGCCACGGTCTTTGCAATATGCCTATTCGCAGTGCCTGTATGCTCCGGCGTTCGTCACAATCATGAGTTGCATCGCCGCGTCCAGCGTGGCGAACCATGCGTGTTAACCGGTCATGCCTGCTCAAATACTGGCCGATCTGTGTCAACCGCATGAAAGATAGGCCGTTTGGACGCTTTTGACCGTCGCGTTGACGGCCTTCATGCCATCTTTCCCCCTGATGGCGAGCGTAGACAACTGAAAGCGCCTTGTAGACCCAAGGGCGAGCATTTGGAGATGGTTATGAGTGCCGACACCCCGCAAGCAGCCGGACACTTTCGCAAGAGGCGCGGCCTGTGGATCGCCGTGGCGATTTTCATTGCGGCCGTCATCCTCGTCGCGTTCCACCTGTTCCATGCCAAGCCCGCTCGAACCGGCACGCCTGCGCAAGTAGTGACCGCGAGCAAGGCCAGCCAGGGCACGATGCCCGAAGTATTGAACGAACTTGGCACTGTCACGCCCATCGCCACCGTCACCGTGCTGCCGCAGTTGAGCGGCTACCTGACGGAAGTGGGTTACCAGGAAGGCCAGGATGTGAAGAAGGGCCAGTTCCTCGCACAGATCGATCCGCGCCAGTACGAGATCAGCAAGCAGCAAGCCCAGGCGCAGCTCGCCAAGGACCAGGCCAGCCTGAACCAGGCACGTGCCGACCTGGCGCGCTATACGCAATTGCATCAGCAGAAATCGATCGCCGAGCAGACCTATATCGACCAGACCTTCACCGTGGCGCAGGATGAAGCCGCGGTGAAGTCGGACCAGGCCAGTATTGCGCAATACGATCTGGACCTCGCCTATTGCCGTATCACCGCGCCGGTCGCCGGGCGCGTCGGCCTGCGCCTGGTCGACCCGGGCAATTACGTGACGCAATCCAGCTCGCCGGGCATCGTGGTCATCACCACCATGAAGCCGACGACCGTGCAATTCACCGTGCCGCAGAATTCGCTGGGCAAGGTGCTGGAGCGTTTCGGCTCGGGTGCGAAGTTGCCGGTCACGGTCTACAACAGCGACAACAGCAAGCAGCTCGCTACCGGCACGCTGTACGCCATCAGCAACCAGATGGCCACCGGCACCGGCACGGTCACCCTGCGCGCCACTTTTGCCAACGACAACGAAGTGCTGTATCCGAACGAATTCGTCAACGTCCAGTTGCTGGTCGATACGCTGCAGCAGGCGGTGCTGGTGCCGACGCCGGCGGTGCAGACCGGCGCGCCCGGCAATTACGTCTACCTGGTCAATGCCGACAATACGGTTTCGGTGCGCAAAGTCACGCCGGGACCGAGCGACGGCAAAAATACGGTGATCGTAGCGGGCCTCTCGGTCGGCCAGACGGTGGTCACCGACGGCATGGACCGCCTGAGCGACGGCGCCAAGATCAAGATCGCCCAGCCCCGGCCGGCCGCCGCGAGCAGCACGGCGGCACCGGCTTCGTCGTCCTCGGCAGCTACGCCGCAACGGAGCGGAAAGCGCAAGCAAGGCTCCGACTCCACTTCTCAAGCTTCGTAATCGGCAGGCGCGCGATCTGATGAATATTTCCCGCCTGTTCGTACTCAGGCCGGTGGCCACATCACTGCTGATGATCGCCCTCGTGCTGGTGGGCCTGGTGGCGATGCGTTTCCTGCCGGTGTCATCGCTGCCCGATGTCGACTACCCGACCATCCAGGTGCAGACGTTCTATCCCGGCGCCAGCCCCGACGTCATGGCCACCACGGTAACGGCGCCGCTGGAAGTGCAGCTGGGGGAAATCCCCGGCCTGCAGCAGATGACCTCGAACAGTTCCGCGGGGGCCTCGGTCATCACCCTGCAGTTCGATCTCTCGCTCAATCTCGACGTCGCCGAACAGAACGTGCAGGAGGCGATCAACGCCGCCAACAGCTTGCTGCCTACCGGCTTGCCGGCGCCGCCGACCTACGCCAAGGTGAATCCCGCCGACCAGCCCATCCTGACGCTGGCGGTGACTTCCAAATCCATGTCGCTGCCGCAATTGCAGGACGTAGCGAACAATCGGCTCGGCACGAAGATTTCCGAAGTGTCCGGGGTCGGCCTGGTCACGCCATCGGGCGGCAACGTCCCGGCAGTCCGGGTGGAAGCCGATCCGCAGAAGCTGGCCGCCTATGGCCTCAATATCGACGATCTGCGCTCGCTGATCGCCAACGTCAACGTCAGCCAGCCCAAGGGCAATTTCGACGGGCCCGAACTGGACTACACCATCAACGGTAACGACCAGATCCAGGATCCGAAGGATTACCTGGACACGGTGGTCTCCTACCAGAATGGCGCGCCGGTGCATCTGCGCGACGTCGCGCGCGTGACCCAGTCCGCGCAGAACACCGAGCAGGGCGCCTGGTACAACGGCACGCCGGCGATCGTGCTCAACGTGCAGCGCCAGCCCGGCGCGAACGTGATCGCCACGGTCGACCAGATCAAGAAGGAGCTGCCGGAGCTGGAATCCACCCTGCCGGCAGGCATGAAAGTGCAGATCGTGTCCGACAGCACCGGCGTGATCCGCTCGTCGGTATCCGATGCCGCCTTCGAGCTGGTGCTGGCGGTGGCGCTGGTGGTGCTGGTGATCTTCGTGTTCCTGCGCAACCTGCCCGCCACCATCATTCCCAGCATTTCGGTACCGGTGTCGCTGATCGGCACGATGGCACTGATGTACGAGTTCAACTATTCGATCGACAACCTCTCGCTGATGGCGTTGATCATCGCCACCGGCTTCGTGGTGGACGATTCGATCGTGATGATCGAGAACATCGTGCGCTATCTGGAGGAAGGCGAAACGCCGTTGAACGCGGCGCTGATCGGCGCCGGCCAGATCGGCTTCACCATCCTGTCGCTGACCGTCTCGCTGATCGCGGTATTGATCCCGCTGCTGTTCATGGGCGGCGTGATCGGACGGCTGTTCAGCGAATTCGCCGTCACGCTGGCCGTTACCATCGTGCTTTCGGGCATCGTATCGCTCACCCTGGTGCCGATGCTGTGCGCGCGCATCCTGCGGGCGGAGAAAGAACGCCATCCCAGCCGTTTCGAGCGCATCAGCGAAGGACTGTTCGACAAGACCCTGCACGCCTACGAGCGCGGGCTGCGCTTCGTGATGAGCCATCAGGTGGCAACGCTGCTGGTGTTCATCGCCACGCTGGTGATCACGGTGGTGCTGTACGTGGCGATTCCCAAAGGCTTGTTCCCGGTGCAGGACGTCGGCGTGATCCAGGGCATCAGCATTGCCGACAACTCGGTGTCCTACTCCACCATGGTCGATCGCCAGGCCCAACTGGCCGAGGCGATCCTCAAGGATAAGGACGTCATTAATCTCACTTCCTATGTCGGCATCGACGGCACCAACACCACGCTCAACAACGGCCGTTTCCTGATCAACTTGAAGGCGCGCGGCGATCGCTCCGACACCGCGGCTGAAATCGCCCGGCGCATCCAGGACGAAGTGGCGAATATTTCCGGCATCAAGCTCTACCTGCAACCCGAGCAGGACCTGACCCTCGATACCACCATATCGCCGAACCAGTACCAGTTCGTGCTGCGCGGGCCCAGCCAGCAGGAGTTCCAGAAGTACGTACCGGCGCTGATCACGCGCATGAAACGGATAAGCTCGATCACCGATGTCACCAGCGACCTGAACAATGACGGCCTCAGCGTCAACGTCGAGGTCAACCGCCAGTTGGCGGCGCGCTTCGGCATCACGCCTGCGACGATCGACAACGCGCTCTACGATGCGCTGGGCCAGCGCATTGTCTCGACCATCTTCGACCAGTCCAGCCAGTACCGCGTGATCCTGGTAGCCAAGCCGGAAAAGCTGCCGACGCTCGAATCGCTGGGCGACCTGTACCTGCCCAGCCAGACCGCCAGCAGCGGCCAGGTACCGCTCAAGGCCATCGCCAAGATCGAGGTGACCAAGTCGCCGCTGGTAATCAGCCACCTGGCCCAGTTCCCCTCGGTGACGATTTCCTTCAACCTGGCCAAGGACGCATCGCTGAGCAAGGCGGTAGACGAGGTCAACCAGGCCGAACAGGCGGTGCATCTGCCGCCGTCGATCACCTCCTCGTTCCAGGGCGCCGCGCAGGCCTTCCAGGATTCGCTGTCCAGCGAGGTGTATTTGCTGATCGCCGCCCTGGTGGCTGTCTACATCGTGCTTGGCGTGCTGTACGAGAGCTTCATCCATCCGGTGACGATCCTCTCCACGCTGCCCTCGGCGGGCATCGGCGCGCTGCTGGCGCTGATGGTCGCCGGCGCCGACCTGGACGTGATCGGCATCATCGGCATCGTGTTGCTGATCGGCATCGTGAAGAAGAACGCGATCATGATCGTGGACTTCGCCCTGGAAGCCGAACGCGAACACGGCAAGCCGCCGGCGGAAGCGATTTTCGAGGCGTCGCTGTTGCGATTCCGGCCGATCCTGATGACCACCCTCGCGGCGATGCTCGGCGCATTGCCGATGCTGCTGGGCACCGGTACCGGCTCGGAATTGCGCCGGCCGCTGGGCCTGGCGATCATCGGCGGCCTGATGCTCAGCCAGTTGCTGACCTTGTTCACCACGCCGGTGATCTACCTGTTCTTCGACCGGCTGGCACAGCGCTTCCAGCGCAAGCCTTCGCTGGCCGCGGGAGACAGTGCGCCGTGATGCGCGTGGATCGTCGCTATTCCGGCGCTGCCACCTCCGTGTCGCACGGAGAGCGTGCCGCGCTGCCGTCATGCCCTGCTTGCGCCGGAACGATAGCCGCGATGCTGCCGGGTACGTTTGAGCAGGTGCAGCCGTGAATATTTCCGCGCTCTTCATCCGGCGGCCGGTCGCGACCACCCTGCTGGCGATTGCGATTCTGCTTTCGGGCGCGCTGGCGTACTTCCGCCTGCCGGTCGCGCCGCTGCCGAACGTGACTTACCCGGTGATCGTGGTGCAGGCGAGCATGGCCGGCGCCAGCCCGAGCATCATGGCCTCGACGGTGGCCGAACCGCTGGAAAAACGTCTGGGCACGATCGCCGATGTCAGCGAGCTGACCTCGACCAGCGACGTCGGCTCGGCGCGGATCGTCGTGCAGTTCGGATTGAGCCGCGACATCAACGGCGCGGCGCGCGACGTGCAGGCCGCCATCCAGGCAGCACGCGCGGACCTGCCCACGACCTTGCGCAACAACCCGACCTATCGCGAATACAATCCCGCCGATTCGCCGATCATGGTGCTGGCGCTGACGTCCAGCACCTTGACGCGCGCGCAGCTCTACGACTCGGCCGATTCGGTCATCCAGCAGCAGCTCTCGCAGGTCGATGGCGTAGGCCAGATCACGCTTGGCGGCAGCGCGCTGCCATCGGTGCGCGTCGAACTGCAGCCGGACCAGCTCAACAGCTATGGCATCGGCCTGGAAGACGTGCGCGCGGCGATCAGTGCCGCCAACGCGGACAGCGCCAAGGGCCATATCGACCAGGATGGCCAGCGCTACGAAGTCACCTCGAACGACCAGATCAACAAGGCCGCGCCGTATCGCGACCTGGTAATCGCCTACCGCAACAATGCGCCGGTGTTTCTGCGCAATGTCGCCGATGTCGAGGATTCGGCGGAGAACATCCGCAACATGGGCCTGTACAACGGCAAGCCGGCGGTGCTGGTGATCGTGTATCCGCTGCCGGGCGGCAATATCGTCAAGACCGTGCAGCAGATCCGCAAAGTGTTGCCATCGATCGAGGCAACCTTGCCCAGCAGCATTCACCTGGGCATCGCGGTCGACCGTTCGCAATCGGTGAATGCGGCCGTGGGCGATACGGAACGCTCGCTGTTCATCGCGGTATTGCTGGTGATCGGCGTGGTGTTCGTGTTCCTGCAATCGCCGCGCGCGATCCTGATTCCCGCGGTCGCCCTGCCGCTATCGATCATCGGCACGTTCGGCCCGATGTACCTGTTGGGCTACAGCCTGGACAACCTGTCGCTGATGGCGTTGACCATCGGCACCGGCTTCGTGGTCGACGATGCGGTGGTCGTGCTGGAAAACATCGTGCGACATGTCGAAGCAGGCATGGACGTGCGCGAGGCGGCACTCAAGGGCAGCGGCGAAGTCAGCTTCACCGTGATCTCCATGAGCCTGTCGCTGATCGCGGTGTTCCTGCCGATCCTGCTGATGCCGGGCATCATCGGCCTGCTGTTCCACGAGTTCGCGGTCACGCTCTCGATCGCCATCCTGTTCTCGCTGCTGATCTCGCTGACCGTCACGCCCACCATGGCCGCCTACGTGCTGCGGTCCGGCGCGGCGATGCATTCGAAGGCGCGTTGGGCGCTGTGGTACGAGCGGCAGTTCGAGCGTTTCAAGAATGCCTACTCGCGCTCGCTTAGCGCGGTGCTCGATCACGCCTTGCTGGTTGGTCTGATGTTGATCGGGCTGATCGTGCTGAACGTGTTCCTGATCAAGCTGGTGCCGTCGACCTTCTTCCCCGAGCAGGACAACGGCATCCTGATCGGCCAGATCATGGCCGACCAGAGCATCTCCTTCCAGGCCATGGAGAAGAAGCTCGCGCAACTGCAGTCGATCGTGCAGAAGGATCCCGCGGTCGCTTCGGTCGCCGGCTTCACGGGTGGCCGCGCGCTCAATACCGCCAACGTGTTCGTCGAGCTCAAGCCGCTGGCCGAGCGCAAAATCTCGGCGGCGCAAGTGGTCGATCGCCTGCGTCCCAAGCTCAATGCCGTGTCCGGCGCGCGGCTGTTCATGCAGGCCGCGCAGGACCTGCACATCGGTGGCCGCTCCTCGGCGGCCGAATACCAGTACACCCTGACCAGCGACGACCCCGACGCGCTGTTCACCTGGGTGCCCAAACTCGTGACGGCCCTGGGCAAATACCGCAGCCAGATGCAGGACGTGAACTCGGACCTGCAACAGAACGGCCTGCAGACCTACGTCAATTTCGACCGCTCCACCATGGCGCGCTACACCTTCGCGCCGAACCAGATCGACAGCGTGCTCTACGATGCGTTCGGCCAGCGCACCGTGTCGACCGTCTACAACCAGCTCAATCAGTATTACGTAGTGATGGAAGTCGCACCGAAATACTGGCAATACCCGCAGATGCTCGAACGCATGCGTTTCAGCACGGCAGCGGGCAATCCTTCCGGCACCGCGCAGACGCAGATGCCGGGCGGAACGGTCCAGGGCGTGCAGGGCTTTACCGCCGTCAGCGCCGCCAGCAGCGCGGAGAGCAACACCAACTCGCTCAACGCCAACGCGCAGGCCAACCAGCTCACCAATGCCATTTCCAATGCCAAGGGCGGCAGTTCCAGCGGCAGCGCGGACAGCACGTCGGCCGAAACACTGGTGCCGTTCCCGGCCATGCTCAGCTACGTCAACAATCACACCGCGACGGAGGTGAGCCACCAGGGCGGCCTGGTGGCGGCCACCATCTCGTTCAACCTGCCGCCCGGCGGCTCGTTGAGCACAGCGCTGGCGGCGATCAGCCAGGCCATGCAGGAACTGGGCATGCCGGCCTCCATCCACGGCAGTTCGGCCGGCGCCGCGCAGGTGTACGCACAGTCGATGTCGAGCATGCCGCTGCTGATCCTGGCGGCACTGGCGGCCGTCTATATCGTGCTCGGCATTCTCTATGAGAACACCGTGCATCCGATCACCATCCTGTCCACCCTGCCTTCGGCCGGCATCGGCGCGACACTGGCGCTGCTGCTGTTCGGCACACCGTTCTCGATCATCGCGATGATCGGCATCATCCTGCTGATCGGCATCGTCAAGAAAAACGCGATCATGATGATCGACGTCGCGATCCACCTGCAGCGCGACGAAGGCTACGAATCCACCCGGGCCATCCACGATGCCGCCGTGGTGCGATTGCGCCCGATCATGATGACCACCGCCGCGGCCGTGCTCGGCGCGGTGCCGCTGGCGATCGGCATCGGCCAGGGCGCATCGCTGCGCCAGCCGCTGGGCATTACCGTGATGGGCGGCCTGATCCTCAGCCAGGTCTTCACCTTGTACACGACACCGGTGATCTACCTCTTCCTCGACCGCCTGCGCGCTAGGCTCGCCAGGTGGTCCGCCACCCTGCCGTGGAACAGATCGGACGCGAGCGCATGAACATGAAGATTTTCCACACTGCCCTGGCCGCCTCGTTGGCGTTGCTGCTCGGCGGCTGCATGGTCGGCCCCGACTACCATCGCCCGCAAACGCCCATGCCCACCCAATTCAAGGAGCTTCCAGGCTGGACGGCGGCCACGCCTGCTGCCGGCGCAGCGCCCAAGGGCAACTGGTGGAGCGCGTTCAACGATCCGCTGCTCGATCAGCTCGAGCCGATGGTATCGGTTTCCAACCAGACCGTGCGGCAAGATTACGCGAGCTATCAGCAGGCCATGGCCGAAGTGCAGGTAGCGCGCGCATCGCTATTCCCTACTATCGGCATTACCGGCTCAGGCACCAAGCAACGCGGTGCAGATAACGGCCTCAGCAGCAACGCCACCGGTTTGCGGCCAACCATCAGCACCTCCGGTTCGCTGGAAGGCAGTGTCAGCTGGGCACCCGATCTATGGGGCAAGGTCCGCCGCACGATCGAGGAGAACAAGGCGACCGCACAAGCCAGCCAGGCGACCCTGGCCAATGCCACCCTGTCCGAACAGGTCGCGCTGGCTACCGCCGTGATCGACCTGCGGATCAGCGATGCGAATATCGACCTGTTACAGAAGACGGTCGACGCCTACACCGAATACCTGCGCGTGGTCAGCAACCAGGGCACCGCTGGCACAATAACGCCTTCGGATGTGATCACCGCCCGGACACAGCTGGGCAATGCGAAGGCGAACCTGATCGAGCTTGGCGTGGCGCGCGCGCAATACGCCCACGCCATCGCCGTGCTGGTCGGCAAGACGCCGGAGGAACTGGACATTCCGCACAGCACGGCGTTGCCGGCACTGCCGACGATTCCGGTCGGCGTGCCGTCCACCTTGCTGCAACGCCGGCCCGATATTGCCGTGGCCGAACGCGAGATGGCCGCGCAAAACGCGGCCATCGGCGTGGCCGTGGCCGCCTATTATCCCGACCTCACCTTGTCGGGTGCGGACGGGTTCTCACAAGCCCCGCTGGCCGGCTTGCTGCATATCGCCAACCACATCTGGTCGGTGGGTGCCGATGTGGACGAAACGGTGTTCGATTTCGGCGCGCGTCATGGTGAAGTGGCCGCCGCCAGGGCCGCTTACGAGGGCGCCGTCGCCAACTATCGCGGCACGGTGCTGACCGCGTTGCAGAATGTCGAAGACGACCTTTCCGGACTGCGCATCCTCGCCCAGCAGGCGGAGGTCGAGGACACCCTGGTAAGCGACGCCACCCAGGGCTCGCGGATCGCCTTCAACGAATACCAGGCCGGCACCGTCGACTACACCACGGCCGCCACCGCCCAGGCCACTCAGTTGAGCGCCGAGCAGAACGCCTTGAATGTGAAGCAGCAGCGACTGCTCGATACGGTTTCGCTGATCGGCGACCTGGGCGGCGGTTGGTCGGCTGACGAACTCACCACGCAGGCCACCGCTTCCGATGCGGACTCGAAACGCTGATGTCGCCGCAAAAAGGCGAGCAACGTCTCGAACTGTCTCCCATCGTTGCCGGACTCTGGCGCATCGTCGATTGGAAGCTCGACGTACAGGAGCGCGTGCGCTGGATCGAGCAGGCACTGGAACTGGGCATCAACTCGTTCGACCATGCGGATATCTACGGCGACTATCGCGCCGAGTCGCTATTCGGCGAAGCGCTGCAAGCCGCTCCGGCGCTGCGCGATCGCATGCAATTGATAACGAAGTGCGGCATCCGCCTGCGCTCGGCGCAGCGTCCCTATCGCATCAACTACTACGACACCGACGCCGGCTATATCCGCGCGCAGGTCGAACAGTCGCTGCGCAATCTGCACGTGGAACAGCTTGACCTGGTGCTGATCCATCGCCCCGATTACCTGATGAACGCTAACGCGCTGGCCGAAACGTTCGCCACGCTCACGCATGAAGGCAAGGTGGCGCACTGGGGCGTTTCCAACCATAGCCGCAGCCAGTTCGAACTGCTGCATCAGCAACATCCATTGCTGACCAACCAACTCGAACTTTCGCCCTTGCAGCTGGACGCGCTGGACGACGGCACCCTCGACCAGGCCCAGCAACTGGGCCTGCGCCCCATGATCTGGTCGCCGCTGGCCGGCGGCCGCCTGTTTACCGGTGAGGACGAACAAGCCCAGCGCGTGCGGGCTGAAATGTCCGCCATTGCCACACGCTGCAACATCGGCCTCACCACCCTCGCCTTCGCCTGGATCCTGCGCCATCCCTCACGCCCCCATCCGATTACCGGCACCGGCCGCATCGACGGCTTGCGCGATGCCGTCGCGGCGCTGGAGGTAAAGCTTGACGCGGAAGATTGGTACGGGATCTGGGCGGCGAGCAAAGGGCACGGCGTACCGTAAAGCATTGCTTGGCAACACGCTGTCCATGCCCCCAGCATGCCGAGGCCAGTTGCCCATCTATTGAAGATCGCACCCAGGCATCGCTTTCAACGTTAAAAAGATCGCCTCGCGATTTGCATCGGCAGGTTCAGTGCGACCTCCATCGCGTAATTCGGTTTGTGGTCCGACGATCGCATGGCGCATGAGTTCCGACAACGTAGCGTCGGGCATGCTTGTTCAGCCTTGAAAATCCCGATGCGGCATTGTGGATTGCAGTGCATGGTATTGCTGCAAATTTTTTCCGTCGATCGATTGCAGGATCTTCTGGATGCCCGCGTAATGAGATCGGTGCCGCAAAATTTTCGGCATCGATCAACCGTTACTGACGCCGTGTGGCACATGCCCCGTCGCCACGTGCCTGCGTGCCGATTCCACATTGGCCGGGGAATCGTCGAAGAAGATATCCGCACCGAAGGCATCGAGGAACGGTCCCTTGTCGCGACCGCCGAGGAACAGCGCTTCGTCGATGCGCACGCCCCAGCGACGCAAGGTGAGGATCACGCGCTTGTGCGCGGGCGCCGAGCGCGCCGTGACCAGCGCGGTGCGAATCGGCGAATTTTCCGCCGGGAAAGCCGCCTGCAAACGATGCACGGCGGTAAGGAAGCCGCGGAAAGGCCCCACCGACAAGGGCTCGTCGGCGCGTTCGGTCTCGTTGCGATGGAACGCTTCCAGGCCTTCTTCGCGCGAGACGCGCTCGCCTTCGTCGCCGAAGATCACCGCATCGCCATCGAACGCAATGCGCAACTGCTCGCTGGCGCGTGGCGGCGCCACTGACGGCAGGATCGTGGCGGCGGCAACGCCTGCTTTCAACGCACGGCCGACGTCCTCGGCATTGGCCGACAGGAACAGGTCCGCCTTGAACGGCGCGATGTAATCCGAAGTGGGCGCGCCGCTGGTGAAAGCCGCACGGCTGATTTCCAGGCCGTAGTGCTGGATGGCATTGAAGATGCGCAGGCCGGTATCGCCGGAGTTGCGCGACAGCAAGATAACTTCTACCGGCGGCACGTCGCCGGCAAGGCGGTTGAGCCCCAGCAGTTTCTGCACCAGCGGAAACGCCACGCCGGGCGGCAGCAGTTCATTCTCGTGCTCGATCTGGAAAGCGCGGTAGGCGTCCAGTCCATCCCGTTCGAATAAAGCGTGGCTGTCGCCCAGGTCGAACAGCGCCCGCGACGAGATGGCGACCACCAGCCGGTTATCGGTGGCGGCGCTGGGATCGTGGACGGTTTTGCTTGGGCGGGTCATGGATCAAGGCCAGGTGGAAGGCTGAATCTAGCAAAAGATATTGCATCCGTAGCGATCGCGCCGACCTTCAAGCTGCCTGCTCCTGATTGACGCTCAGTCCGCCGCGAACTGCTCGTCCAAGATGCGCTGTTCCAGGTTGTGCTCCGGATCGAACAACAGGCGCACGCCTTGTTCCTGCGCCTGGCGGATTTCCACCGTGCTTACGTTGCGCACTTCCAGGAAATCAGCCGTTGCGCTCACCGGACGCTTGCCCTGGTCCAGCACGCGCAGGCTCACCAGGGTGCGGTGCGGCAGGATCGCCCCGCGCCAGCGCCGCGGACGGAACGGGCTGATCGGCGTGAGCGCCAGCACGTTGGCATCCAGCGGCAGGATCGGGCCGTGTGCGGACAGGTTGTAGGCGGTGGAGCCGGCCGGCGTGGATACCAGGATGCCGTCGCAGACCAGGGTCGCCAGCTTCACGATGTCGTTGAGCTTCACTTCCAGGTGCGCCGCCTGATTGGTCTGCCGCAGCAATGACACCTCGTTGAAGGCCAGGGCATGATGCGTCTGGCCGTCCGCATCGGTCGCCAGCATTTCCAACGGGAACAGCTCGGCAACGTGCGCGCGCTCGATACGCTCGGGCAGCTCGTCCAGGCGATGCTTGTTCATCAGGAAACCGACGCGGCCCAGCTTCATGCCGTAGACCGGCACGTTGACGGCGCGGTGCGCATGCAGCGTGCGCAGCATGAAACCGTCGCCGCCCAGCGCCACGATCACTTGCGCATCGGTGGCGGGCACGTCGCCGTAACGCTCCACGAGTTTGCGACGTGCCTGCTGGGCAACGTTGGTTTCGCTGGCGACGAACGCGAGGCGCATAAGATCCGTCTTGGGTTGAGGTGGTGCCTTTGAGCTTACGACACAGGGAGGGGCAAGACCATGACGACCTTGCCCCTCTGATGTGTGGCGCTTTCCCTTCATTCCCTCTCTTTTCAAGGAGAGGATCGGGGCGAACGGCTGGACTTGCCCTGCTCTCCAATCGAAGCCTGCGCCGATTCCACTGCAACACCAGCTCGCCCTCTCCCCACAGGGACAGGGCGATTCGCTACCGCGGTCAGCTCACTGGCACCTGTGCCAGTTGCGCCAGACGGCGCACCGCCACCGAAGCGATCGGATAATCCGCATTCTGCGTGAGGATTTCCGACAGCATGCTGCGGGTGTATTTCAGCGTGGGATCGTCGCGGTCTAGCCACGCCTGCACCGGCGAGACGCCACCCTTGCCGCCGGTATCGAGCGCGAGCACCTGCGTCGCCAGTGCGCGGTGCTGGTGATTGAGCTCATCCAGCAGCGAGCCGCGCGCCTGCGCATGCCAGTGACCGTCCACCGGCAAGGCTTCGATCTGGCCGCGAAGCCATTCCAGGTCCAGCGCCTGGCCCAGTTCGAAGAACACATTGGCGACCTTGTCGATCGGCTTGCCGGTTTGCTGCGCCACTTCCACCATGTCGAGCATGGCGCGCAGTTCCGGCAGCTTGGCCAGGCGCAAGGCCAGATCGGTGGGCAGGCCCAGGCCTTCCCACTTTTCCTGGCTGGTGCTGAAGTCGGCTTTGCCGGCCGGCGTCAAGGCATCCGGCACGGTAGCGCTGAGTTCGGAAACGGCGGCCTGGTAGCGTTCGACGTTGGCGGCGATATCCAGCGTGCCGCCCGGCCGGTTGAGCAGCCAGCGCGTGATGTGGCGCAGCAGCGACCAGATCTGCATGATCGCGTCGAACTGGGTGTTTTCGGCAACCTTGCTGTCCTGCGCCTCGATCTGCGCCCACATCTCGCGTGCGCCGAGGATTTCGCGTGCGGCCGAATAAGCCTTGGCGATCGCCGCCGGCCCCTGTCCCGTGTCTTCCTGCATGCGCATCATGAACGTGGCGCCCATGCGGTTGATGGTGGAATTGGTGACCGCGGTGGCGATGATCTCGCGCTTGAGGCGATGGCGCTGCATGTGCGCGGCATATTTGTCGTGCAACGGCGCGGGGAAATAACGCACCAGCTCCTTGGACAAATACGGATCTTCCGGTACGTCCGACTCCAGCAGTTGCTGGTACAACCGGATCTTGTCGTAAGACAGCAGCACCGAGAGTTCCGGACGGGTCAGGCCCTGGCCGCGGGTCTTGCGCTCGGTCAGTTCGGTTTCGCTCGGCAGGTTTTCCACCTGGCGATCGAGCAGGCCTTCGGCCTCCAGCGTGCGGATGAAATGCGCCATCGAGCCAATCCGTTTGACCGATTGGTGCTCCATCAGCGTGATGGCTTCGTTCTGGCGGTAGTTGTCCCACAGCACCAGCTGGCCGACCTCGTCGGTCATCGCCGCCAGCTGCCGGTTACGTTCGTCGACCGTGATTTCGCCGCGCTGCACGGCGTCGTCCAGCAGGATCTTGATGTTCACCTCGTGGTCGGAGGTATCCACGCCGGCCGAGTTATCGATGAAGTCGGTGTTGAGCAGCACGCCATGCTGCGCGGCTTCGATGCGGCCCTTCTGGGTGAAGCCGAGGTTGCCGCCCTCGCCTACTACTTTGCAGCGCAGTTCCGCACCGTTGATGCGCAGCGCGTTGTTGGCACGGTCACCCACATCGGCGTGCGTTTCGCTGCTCGCTTTCACGTAGGTGCCGATACCGCCGTTCCAGAGCAGGTCCACGGGCGCCTTGAGAATGGCATTGAGCAGATCGGTCGGCGACAGGTGCTGCACGTCACCCTTCAGGCCCAGCGCGGCACGCACTTCCGGCGAGATCGGAATCGACTTCACGCTGCGCGGCCACACGCCGCCACCGGCCGAGATCAGCGACTTGTCGTAGTCCTCCCACGAGGAACGCGGCAGCTTGAACATGCGTTCGCGCTCGGCGAAGGATCTGGCCGTATCCGGATTCGGATCGAGGAACACGTGGCGATGATCGAACGCCGCCAACAGACGAATGTGCCGGGACAGCAACATGCCGTTGCCGAACACGTCGCCGGACATGTCGCCGATGCCGGCGCAGGTGAAATCCTCGCTCTGCGAATCGCGGCCCATGGCACGGAAGTGACGCTTCACCGACTCCCACGCGCCCTTGGCAGTGATGCCCATGCCCTTGTGGTCATAGCCATTGGAGCCGCCGGAAGCGAATGCGTCGCCCAGCCAGAAACCGTGTTCGATCGAGATCGCATTGGCGATATCGGAGAACGTCGCCGTGCCCTTGTCGGCGGCCACCACCAGGTACGGATCGTCCTGGTCGTGACGCACCACGTCGTGCGGCGGTACCACCTTGCCTTCGACCAGGTTGTCAGTGATATCCAGCAGCCCGTTGATGAACAGCCGATAGCAGGCAATGCCCTCGGCCAGCTGCGCATCGCGATCGCCGCCCACCGGCGGATGCTTGACGAAGAAACCGCCCTTCGAACCGACCGGCACGATCACGGTGTTCTTCACCATCTGCGCCTTTACCAGGCCCAGCACTTCGGTGCGGAAATCCTCGCGCCGGTCCGACCAGCGCAAGCCACCGCGCGCGACCGGGCCAAAGCGCAGGTGGATGCCTTCCACGCGCGGCGAATACACGAAGATCTCGCGGTACGGCACCGGCTTGGGCGCGTCCGGCACTTGCCTGGAGTCGAACTTGAAGCTGATGTAGTGCCGGTGCGCGCCGTCCCATTGCTGGAAGAAGCTGGTGCGCAAGGTGGCGCGGATGGTGTTCATGAAGCTCAGCAGGATGCGCTCGTCGTCCAGGCTGGCTACGTCATCAAGCAAGCTCTTCAACGCCTGCCACAGCACGTGCACCTGCTGCTCGCGCGACTGCGGCAACACCGCGACCATGCCGTCGATCAATTCCGGCTTGGCTTTCTGCGTATCGGCCGGAATCAGCGCCTGCATTTCACGGCGCAGGTCGGCCTGGGCCTTTTCCAGCTCGGCGACAGCCAGTTGTTCGCGGCGCGGATCGAACTTGGCGTTGAACAGCTCGATCAGTAGCCCGGCGATGGCCGGATAGCGGTTGAGCGTTTCTTCCATGTAGCTCTGCGAGAACGCGATGCCGACCTGTTGCAGATATTTGCAGTAGCCGCGCAGCACCGCCACCTGGCGCCAATCGGCCTGCGCCGACAAGACCAGGTTGTTGAAACCATCGCTCTCGGCCTGGCCGCGCCACAGCGCTTCGAAGCCGCGCTCGAAACGCTCGCGCAGATGCGGCAACTCGAACGCCAGTGGCGCTTTCGTCTTCAGTTCGAAGTCGTGGATGGTCAGCGCGCGACCTTCGCTTTCCAGCGTGTAGACGTGCTCGGCCAGCATCCGCACGCCCATGTTTTCGAGCATCGGCAGGGCTTCGGACAGCGAGATCGGCGCACCGACGTGGATCACCTTGAAACGCAGGCCCTGGTCGCGCGGGTCCTGGTACAGGTTGAGGTGGATCGACTCGTCGTTCTTGAGCGCGGCCAGCGCCATGACATCGTGCGCCGCCACTTCCGGCGTCACGTCTTCCACGTAGCCGGCCGGCAGCAGCTTGCCGAAGCGATTGAGCAAGGCCACGCCCTGCGCCTCGCCGGCATGGCCGATCAGGTTGTCGCGCAGGCTGTCCTGCCAGTTGCGCACGATGTGCAGCAGGCGCGTTTCCAGCTCCTGCGCATCGAAGCTCGGATGATCGCCCGGATGCGGGCGCACGGTAACGTGCAGGCGCGCCAGCGCGGACTCGCCCATCAGCACGTTGGAATCCACGCTTTCGCCATGGAACACTTCGCGCAGCATGTTCTCGATGCGCTCGCGCACCGTGGTGCTGAAACGATCGCGTGGCACGAATACCAGGCAGGTGAAGAAGCGGCCGTAGCGGTCGCGGCGCACGAACAGGCGCGCACGCGCGCGCTGCTGCAATTCGAGCACGCCGATGGCGGTGTTGAACAATTCGTCTTCGCTGGCCTGGAACAATTCTTCCTGCGGCAACGTCGCCAGGATATGGCGCAGCGACTTGCCGGAATACGAATCGCGCTTCAGCCCAGAGCGGGCCAGCACCGCTTCCACGCGCTGGCGCACCAGCGGTACATCCTGCGGGCGCGTCATATAGGCGTTGGACGTGAACAGGCCCAGGAAGCGCTGCTCGGAGACCGGCTTGCCATGGGCATCGAACTTCAGCACGCCCACGTAATCCATGTTGCCGGCACGGTGCACGTGCGAACGTGCATTGGTCTTGGTCAGGATGATCGCGTCGTAGGCGCCGGACTGCGGCAGATCGTGCGCCACCAGCGTGCGCAGCGAACGCGGCGCTACCGAGCGCTCGCTCTTGTGCAGGATACCCAGGCCCGAACCTTCGATCGAACGCAATACTTCGTCGCCGTCGGCCTGGGCGACCTCGTATTCGCGATAGCCGAGGAAGGTGAAGTTGTCGTCGGCCAGCCAGCGCAGGAATTCGCTGGCTTCCTTGACCGACGCCGCTTCCAGCGGCAGCTTGCGATTCGGCAGGTCGGCAGCGATGGACAGCAGCTTTTCGCGCATCGCGTCCCAGTCGCGCACGGCGGCACGCACGTCTTCCAGCGCAGCCTCGACCTGCAGCTTGAGCTGCGCCTGGTCAGCCTCACGGGCCACGTTGTCCAGCTCGAAATGCATGACCGACTCGGGCTTGCCGCGGTCCTCGCCCAGGCGCTGCAGTTGGCCGTTGGCGTCGCGGCTGGCCTTTACCACCGGATGGATCACGGCGTGGATCGGCGAATGGGCGGACAGCACCATGCTCACCGTGTCGACCAGGAACGGCATGTCGTCGGTGACGATGTCGACCGCGCTGCGCGCGGCGTGGCCGGCGCCGACCACGCGCACCGAGGCGCGCCCGGGCTGGCGTTGCTGCATGAAATCGATCAGGCCGGCGATGATCGCCGCCCATTCGGCGGGTGTGTGCAGATCGGCATCGGTACTGGCAACGCGCGCAAAAAAGGCGCTGATAAAAAATTGCGCCTCATCAAGGCGCTTGGTCGGGAAACCGCTTTTTTTCAACTCTTCGAGCACGACAGACGCGAGGGGAATGTCGTTGGCCGCACGGATCGCATTCATAGCTTCAACTTGAGGAAGTGGAGACGGGTGGAAGTGGGGCGGAAAGCTTTGAAAGGATACGCTTGGCCTTGCGTTGAATCCATCGGCGGCGCAACAACGGCTGCCTCGTGAGCGCGCAGACGCCGCCATGCAAGCTGCGCCGTGCGTGCGTGCGCGCCGATCCGCTACCAGCGCGCACGCTCTTTTCGCTGGGGGAGCTGATCGCCAACCAGACCCATCCATCGAGCGCCCCTGCCTTCAGTCATGACGACGGGGGGCTGGATTCGTTGTGCGATTAAATTGTAAACTGGTCGGTATAGCCTTAACCGGCACCCCGTCGTCCGGGGATGAAACACACGGGACAAAACGGCTTCCCATCCAGTAACCGCAAGTTTTTCCGGCATCATGCAGATGCATGCCGGGTACAGGAATGCCTTTGCCCGCCCCTACCCCGATCACGCAAGTCATGGAGTTCTCATGAAGTCGACGTTAATGCGCACACCGGTGCTGTGCCTGAGCCTGTTGGCGCTCGCCGCCTGCGGGAATGGCAAGGAACAAGGACCGCCCCAAATGCCACCGCCGACCGTGGGGGTCATTCAGGTCAGGCCGCAAAGCACGCCGCTGACCAAGGACCTGGTCGGCCGCCTGTCCGCCTACCGCAGCGCCGACGTCCGGGCCCGCGTGTCCGGCCTGCTGCTCAAGCGCGTCTACACCGAAGGGTCCGAGGTGAAGCAGGGCCAGTTGATGTTCCAGATCGATCCGGCGCCGTACAAGGCTGCGCTGGACGCGGCCCTGGCGAACCTGGCATCCGCCAAGGCCACTTATGCCAACGCGCATGTGGTTGCCGAGCGCGATCGCACCCTGGTGCCGAAGGGCTATATCTCGCGCGCCCAGCTCGACAGCGACGAGGCCACCGAGCGCAGCTCCGCCGCCGCGGTGAAGCAGGCCGAAGCCAATGTGCAGACGGCGAGGGTCAACCTGAGCTACACCAATATCACCTCGCCCATCGATGGACACGCCGGCGAACAGCAGGTGACGGAAGGAGCGGTGGTCGGCGCCAGCACGGCCGACAGCGGCAGCAGCTCGACCTTGCTCACCACCGTGGACCAGCTCGATCCCCTGTATGTGAACTTCACCCTGGGCGCCGCCGACCTCGATACCCTGCGCCACGCCGCCGCCAGCGGCAGCGTGCAGCTCGCCGCCCAGGACAAGACCACGGTACAGATCATCATGCCGGGCGGCGGCAAGTACGACCATGTGGGAACGCTCGATTTCTCCGATACCACGGTCAACCCGACCACCGGCGCGATCAACCTGCGCGCGGTCGTGCCCAACCCGCAACGGCGCCTGCTGCCGGGAATGTATGTCACGCTGACCGCCAACATGGGTGATCGCAACAACGTCTTCCTGGTCCCGCAGCCGGCCATCCTGCGCGATACGACCGGCGCCTATGCCATGGTGGTCGGCGCAGATGGAAAGGTCGTGCGCAAGGATGTCGAGGCAACCACCTCGACCGGCAACGACTGGATCGTGACCTCTGGCTTGAGCGCCGGCGACCAGGTGATCGTCTCGGGCCTGCAGCAAGTGAAAGCTGGCGCGCCGGCCAAGGCCACGCCCTACCAGCCGAATCAGGCTGCCGCGGGCGGCCAACCGCCCGCCGGCAAGCAGTAAGGAGACCGCTAGATGCCGAGTTTCTTCATTGACCGCCCCATTTTCGCCTGGGTGGTAGCCATCCTCATCACGCTGGTCGGCGTCATCGCGATGCTGAACATGGGCGTGGAGTCCTATCCCAACATCGCGCCGCCGCAGGTGACGGTGTCGGCAACCTATCCCGGCGCCAGCGCCGACACCATGGAAACCACCGTCACGCAGGTGATCGAGCAGCAGCTCACCGGCGTCGACAACCTGTTGTACTTCAGCTCGACGTCCAACTCGAACGGCACTTCCACCATCACGCTGACCTTCGCCACCGGCACCAACCCGGACATTGCGCAGGTGCAGGTGCAGAACAAGGTGGCGCTCGCGCAGCCACGCCTGCCCACCGAGGTTACCCAGCAGGGCGTCGTGGTCGCCAAGAGCAACCCCGACTTCCTGATGTTCATCTCGCTGATCTCCAACAATCCCGCGATCAACGGCGACCGGTTGAACGATATCGTCTCCTCGCAGGTGCTGGACCAGATCGGCCGTATCCCGGGTGTCGGCAATACCCGGCAGATCGGCGCGGAATACGCCGTGCGCATCTGGCTCGATCCGGACAAGATGCAGGGCTATGGCTTGTCGGCGACCGACATCGAGAACGCCATCTCGGTGCAGAACGTGCAGTTCGCGGCCGGTTCGCTGGGCGCTGATCCGGCTACCAACGGCCAGAGTTTCACCGCCACCGTATCGGCGGAAGGACGTTTCTCTTCGCTGGAGGAGTTCCGCAACATCATCCTGCGCGCCAATACCGACGGCACGGTGGTGAGGCTGGGCGATGTGGCGCGCGTCGTGTTCGGGCCGCAAACCTACGGCTTCACCTCGACCTGGAACGGCCAGCCGGCCGGCGCCTTCGGCGTGCAGTTGCTGCCTGGCGCCAATGCGCTGAACGTAGCCGAGGCAGTGCGCGCCAAGATGAAGGAGCTGGCCGCCGACTTCCCGCCGGGAGTCACCTGGCTGGCACCGTATGACAGCACGCCGTTCGTCACCATCTCGATCGAGGAAGTGGTGCACACCCTGGTCGAGGCGATGATCCTCGTGTTCCTGGTGATGCTGATCTTCCTGCAGAACTTCCGCGCCACCATCATCCCGACGCTGGTGATCCCGGTGGCCTTGCTGGGTACCTTCATCGGCCTGCTGGCGCTGGGTTTCACCATTAACCAGCTCACCCTGTTCGGCATGGTGCTGGCGATCGGTATCGTGGTGGACGACGCGATCGTGGTGATCGAGAACGTCGAGCGCATCATGACGGAAGAAAACCTGTCGCCGAAGGAAGCCACGCGCAAGGCGATGGGCCAGATCACCGGCGCCATCGTGGCGATCACCGTGGTGCTGGCGGCCGTGTTCGTGCCGTCCGCGCTGCAGCCCGGCGCCACCGGCGTGATCTACAAGCAGTTCGCGCTGACCATCGCCGTATCGATGGGCTTCTCCGCGTTCCTCGCCCTGTCCTTCACCCCGGCGCTGTGCGCGACGATCCTCAAGCCGACCCACGAAGAGAAGAAGAATTTCCTCTACCGCTGGTTCAACACCGCCTTCGACAAAGTCACCCATACCTACCATGGGCATATCAGCAGCGCCACGCGGCACGCACCGCGCTGGATGATCGTGTTCGCGCTGATCGCGATCCTGGCGGGCTTCCTTTACACGCGGCTTCCGACCAGCTTCGTGCCCAGCGAGGATCAGGGCTTCGCACTGGCGATCGTCGGCCTGCCGCCGGGCGCCACCTTGCAGCGTTCGCAGCAGGTCATGGCGGAAATCCGCGATACCCTGGCCAAGAGCCCGCTGAAGAACGATTACGAGGGCATTTTCCAGATCAGTGGCTTCAGCTTCATCGGCCAGAGCGAAAGCACCGGCATGGCGTTCATCCGCCTGACCGACTGGAGCAAACGGTCGATCACCGCGGACGACTTCATCCTCAAGGCCAACGGCGTGCTGCACGGCGTTCGCGATGCGCAGATCTTCGTCGTGAACCTGCCCACCATTCGCGGCCTGAGCCAGTTCGGTGGCATCGACATGTACCTGCAGGCGCGTGCCGGCCAGTCGCGCGCCCAGCTGGCGCAGGCGATGGGCATGCTGCTGGGCAAGGCAAGCAAGAACCCGACGCTGTTCGGCATCCGCCCAAACATCCTGCCGGATGCCCCGCAGTACAACCTCAGCGTCGATCGCGTGCAGGCGCAAGCACTTGGCCTGTCGGTCAGCGATGTGTACACCGCCATCCAGCTGATGCTGGCGCCGGTATACATCAACGACTTTGTCTACGGTGGCCGCGTCAAGCGCGTCATGGTGCAGGCCGATGCGCCGTTCCGCATGGACACCAGTTCGCTCGAGCACATCTATTCGCCGAGCACGCTGACCAGCACGACCACGAACGGCAGCAGCACCCCGGCCAATCCGGCCAACGGCCCCTACAACATGATTCCCCTGTCGAGCGTAGTGCATTCGGCGTGGGGCATGGGCTCGCCCTCGCTCACCCGCTATAACGGCTATGCCGCCGTGGAAATCGTGGGCGACGCCGCCAAGGGCTATTCCACCGGCCAGGCCATGTCGACCTTGCAGAACATCGTCGATTCCGATCTGCCGCAAGGTTTCGGCGCCGACTGGACCGGCCAGTCCTACCAGGAATTGCTGGCGGGCAACTCGGCCACGCTGCTGATGATCCTGTCGATCGTGTTCGTGTTCCTGTGCCTGTCCGCACTCTACGAAAGCTGGTCGATCCCGATCTCGGTACTGCTGGTGGTCCCGCTCGGCCTGCTGGGCGTCGTGCTGTTCTGCATGCTGCGCGGCATGCCCAACGACATGTACTTCAAGATCGGCATGATCACGGTGATCGGCCTGGCCGCCAAGAACGCGATCCTGATCGTGGAATTCGCGGTGGAGCAACAGGCCGCCGGCAAGACGCTGTTCGAAGCGGTAACGACCGCCGCCCGCCTGCGCTTGCGTCCGATCCTGATGACTTCGCTGGCCTTTATCCTGGGCGTGTTCCCATTGGCCATCTCCACCGGCGCGGGCGCCAACTCCCGTCACTCGATCGGTACCGGCGTGATCGGCGGCATGCTGTTCGCCACCTTCCTTGGCCTGCTGATGATCCCGGTGTTCTACGTCGCCGTGCGACGCGCACTGGGCGACAAGCTGGACGAGCCCACGCACAAGCTGGCCCGTCACGACGCTCCGCACTAAACGCGGTTCGATCCAGACAAAAGCCCCGGCACACATGCCGGGGCTTTTTTTATGGCACGAGCCGGCAAACAGCTCAGCGCAAGCCGGTCTCCGCGCGCGCAATCACCATCCGCTGGATCTCGCTGGTGCCTTCGTAGATCTCGGTGATCTTCGCATCGCGGAAGTAACGCTCCAGCGGCATTTCCTTGGAATAACCCATGCCGCCATGGATCTGCACGGCCTGGTGGGTAATCCACATGGCGGCTTCGGATGCCACCAGCTTCGCCACCGAGGCTTCGGTACCGAAACGGCCGCCGTTCTTTTCCGCCTCGCCTTTCGTCCACGCCGCGCGCAGCGTCAACAGCGTGGCGGCATCGAGCTTGCATTTCATGTCGGCGATCTTGGCCTGCGTCATCTGGAAGGTACCGATCGGATGGCCAAAGGCCTTGCGGTCGCGCGACCATTGCAATGTCGCCTCGTAAGCGGCGCGCGCAATGCCCACCGCCTGCGAAGCGATGCCGATGCGGCCGGCATCGAGCACGCCCATCGCGATCGAGAAGCCCTTGCCTTCCTCGCCCAGCAGTTCGTCTTTCGTGCATACGTAATCGTTGAATTCGATCTCGCAGGTAGCCGAAGCACGGATGCCAAGCTTGGGTTCGGTCTTGCCGGCGTGGAAGCCCGGCTTTTGCGTATCGACGATGAAGGCGGACACGCCCTTGGCGCCGATGCCCGGCGTGGTGATCGCGAACAACACGATGTAGCGTGCTACCGGCCCGGAAGTAATCCAGCTCTTCTTGCCGTTGATCACCCATTCGCCGCTGGCGTTCCTGGAGGCGCGGGTATGCATGGCCGAGGCATCGGAGCCGGATTGCGGCTCGGTCAGCGCATAGGCGCCGATTGCCTCGCCCTGCGCAATCGCGCGCACATATTTCTGTTTCTGTTCTTCCGTGCCGTGCTTCAAGATGCCATTGCAGAACAGCGAATTATTCACCGACATGATGGTGGAGGTGGCCGCGTCCGCCGCCGCGATCTCGATCATCGCCAGCACGTAGCCGATCGGATCCAGCCCCGCGCCGCCATATTCATGCGGCACCTCGATGCCCATCAGGCCCAGCTGGCCCATCTCGCGGATGTTGTCCAGCGGAAACTCGCCCTTGGCATCGAATTCGGCCGCCACCGGCGCGATGCGCTTCTGCGCGAAATCACGAGCGACGTCCTGGATCGCAAGCTGGTCTTCGGTAAAACGGAAATCCATGGGAAAGGCTCCGGGCAAAACGTGTAGGGAAGCCGACCATTTTAGCCGGGCCGGCGCCCGGGCTTTGTGCGGCCGCAGCAAGGAACCACCGGAATGGCTGTCGCAACTGGATGGCCGCCCATTCCACTGCCTTCGCCGGCGAATACATCGGGCCGCATTTCCATTGGTGCCGGCATTTCACCCTTGACGCTTTTCCCACCCCGCCCTACCCTAGCCATCTCTTTATCGCGATATAAGGATGCACGATGGATCTGGCAACGGCCTCCAGCGTGTTGCGCCTGCTGGCCGATCCCACTCGCGTGCGGCTGCTGGCCCTGCTCGAGCGCGAGGAATTGACCGTGGCCGAACTGGCGGCGGTACTGCATCTGGCGCAACCGCGCGTGTCCACGCACCTGGCCAAGCTCAAGGAAGCCGAACTGGTGCGCGACCGCCGCGCCGGTGTATCGGCCTACTACCGCGCCAATGGCGAAGGCGACGAACACCGCCAGGCATTGATCCGCTCGCTGCGCGAAAGCATCGACGATGCATTGCTGCGCGAGGATGCCGCGCGCCTGCCCAGCGTACTGGCCCAGCGCGCGCGCGAAGCAGGCTGGGCCGACAGCGTGGCGGGCGACATGGAACGCCACTACTCGCCCGGCCGCACCTGGGAAACGCTGACCCGTTCGCTGCTGCAATTGCTGGAAACCGGCGATGTGCTGGATATCGCATCCGGCGACGGCGTTACCGCCGAGCTGCTCGCGCCGCATGCACGCTCGATCACGTGCGTGGATGCCGGCGAACGGGTGGTGGAAGCCGCCGCCAAGCGCCTGGCTGGCTTCGACAACGTGCAGGTGCGGCAGGGCGACATGCATGCCCTGCCCCTGGATGACGCGCGCGTCGACCTGGTGCTGATGCTGCATGCCCTGACCTACTCCGAGCATCCGGGCAAGGCGCTTACCGAAGCCGCGCGCGTGCTGCGATCCGGCGGCCGATTGTTGGCCGTCACGCTGGGCAAGCACGATCACCGCGCCGTGGTCGAACCGTTCGACCACCGCAACCTCGGCTTCAATCAAAGCGACCTTACCGGATTGGCCACCCAAGCCGGCCTTTCGGTCATCAGCTGCAACCGTCTCAGCCGCGAACGCAAGGCGCCGCACTTCGAAGTGATGTGCCTGCTGGCGCGCAAACCATGAGCACTGCCATGCAAAACCCTCCGTGTTCCGTCGCGCCTTGCAGGTCATCGGCTCGCTTCGCTGCGGCGAAGCGCCTCGGCCGGCGCCGGCATGGCGTCGAGCCATGCAAAACGCCAGGAGTCCAGCCATGAGCGCACTGAAGTGGCTGCACCCTGATGGTGTTGCCTCGCTCGAAGCGGCGTTGCGCGAGCGCATCCTGATCCTCGACGGCGGCATGGGCACCATGCTGCAAGGCCACCAGCTGGACGAAGCCGGCTTCCGCGGCGAACGCTTCGTGCATGGCCACGACAACGAGCACACGCATGCGCACGATCATCCCGGTGGCTGCGACCTGAAAGGCAACAACGACCTGCTTACGCTGACCAAGCCGCAGATCATCCGCGGCGTGCACGAAGCCTACCTCGAGGCCGGCGCCGACCTGATCGAAACCAATACCTTCAACGCCACGCGCATCAGCCAGGCCGATTACCACCTCGAACACCTCGCCTACGAACTGAACCGCGAAGGCGCCAAACTGGCGCGGGCGGCTTGCGATGCGTTTACCGCGAAGAATCCGGCCAAGCCGCGCTTCGTGATCGGCGTGCTCGGCCCGACCAGCCGCACGGCGTCGCTCTCGCCGGACGTCAATGATCCAGGTTTCCGCAACGTTACGTTTGAAGAACTGGTAATCAATTACACCGAATCGGCCAGCGGATTGATCGATGGCGGCGCCGACATCGTCATGGTCGAGACGATTTTCGACACCCTCAACGCCAAGGCCGCACTGTTCGCCCTCAGCGAACTGTTCCGCGCGCGCGGCAGCCGCGTGCCGGTGATGATCTCCGGCACCATCACGGATCGCTCCGGCCGCACGCTTTCGGGCCAGACCGCCGAGGCGTTCTATTACTCGGTCAAGCACATCCGTCCGCTGTCGGTCGGCTTGAACTGCGCCCTGGGCGCCGCCGACCTGCGGCCGCACGTACAGACACTGTCCAGCATCGCGGAATGCTTCATCAGCACGCATCCGAACGCCGGCTTGCCCAATGCCTTCGGCGAATACGACGAAACACCGGCGCAAATGGCCTCCGTGATCGGCGGCTTCGCGCGCGATGGCTTGCTCAACATGGTCGGCGGCTGCTGCGGTACGACACCGGCGCATATCAAGGCGATCGCCGAGGCCGTCGGCCAGTATCCCCCGCGAATCGTGAGCGACGCCGGCAGGGAAGCCGCGTGAACCCATCCCGCATAACACCGAATGTTTTCTCTCCTCTCCGGGAGAAGGACCGCGGCGAGGCCTCGCTGGCCAAAAAACTCACCGCTGCCGCATTCCCCGTCCACTCTTTTCCCCGCGCATGGTCACTGCAACCAGGGAACCAAGGTCTTCGCTGTTGATGAATAACACCGTCCGCCATACCCGCCTTTCCGGTCTCGAACCGCTGGTCATCACGCCCGACCTGCTGTTCGTCAATGTCGGCGAGCGCACCAATGTCACCGGCTCGGCGCAGTTCAAGAAGCTGATCAAGGAAGATCGCTACGACGAAGCCGTGGAGGTCGCGCGCCAGCAGGTGGCCAGCGGCGCGCAGATCATCGACGTGAACATGGATGAGGGCTTGATCGATTCGGAAGCGGCCATGACCCGCTTCCTCAACCTGATCGCCGCCGAGCCCGATATTGCCCGCGTGCCGGTGATGGTCGATTCCTCCAAGTGGAGCGTGATCGAAGCCGGCCTGCGCTGCCTGCAGGGCAAGGGCGTGGTCAACTCCATTTCCATGAAGGAAGGCGAGGACATGTTCCTCGAGCATGCGCGCAAGGTGCTTGAGTACGGCGCGGCCGTGGTGGTGATGGCGTTTGACGAACAAGGCCAGGCGGACACCTGCGAACGCAAGGTGGAAATCTGCTCGCGCGCCTACAAGCTGCTTACCGAAACACTGGACTTCCCGCCGGAAGACATCATCTTCGATCCCAACATCTTCGCCATCGCCACCGGCATCGAGGAACACAACAACTACGCCGTGGATTTCATCGAGGCCACGCGCGAGCTCAAGCAACGCTTCCCGCTCAGCCACGTGTCCGGCGGCGTTTCCAACGTCTCGTTCTCGTTCCGCGGCAACAACACCGTGCGCGAGGCGATCCATTCGGTGTTCCTGTACCACGCGATCAAGGCGGGCATGGACATGGGCATCGTCAACGCCGGCGCGTTGACCATCTACGATGACGTGCCCGAAGAGCTGCGCGAACGGGTCGAGGACGTGGTGCTCAACCGCCGCCCCGACGCCACCGAACGCCTGCTGGAGATTGCCGAACGCTACAAGGCGAAAAAAGGCGAGGCGGTGGTCGAAAACCTCGCCTGGCGCGAGAAGCCGGTGCGAGAGCGCCTGGCCCATGCGCTGGTGCACGGCATCGACCAGTTCGTCGACCAGGACACCGAGGAAGCCCGCCAGCAATCCACCCGTCCGCTCGATGTGATCGAAGGACCGTTGATGGCCGGCATGAACGTAGTCGGCGATCTGTTCGGCGCCGGCAAGATGTTCCTGCCGCAAGTGGTGAAGTCGGCGCGCGTCATGAAAAAAGCCGTGGCTTACCTGCTGCCTTATATCGAAGCGGAAAAGCTGCGTACCGGCGACGCCGCCAGGAACAACGGCATCATCGTGATGGCCACGGTGAAAGGCGATGTGCACGATATCGGCAAAAACATCGTCGGCGTGGTGCTCCGCTGCAACAACTTCGAAGTGATCGACCTCGGCGTGATGGTGCCGACCCAGAAGATCCTGGAGACCGCGCGCGAACACAACGCCGACATCATCGGCCTGTCCGGCCTGATCACTCCGTCGCTGGAAGAAATGAGCCAGGTGGCGCGCGAAATGCAGCGGCAGGATTTCCATATTCCGCTATTGATCGGCGGCGCCACCACCTCGCGCGCGCATACGGCGTTGAAGATCGAGCCACACTACAAGTCGCCTACCGTATGGGTGAAAGACGCCTCGCGCGCGGTCGGCGTGGCGCAGTCGCTGGTCAGCAAGGATCTGATCGACAACTTCATGGCGAAAATCCGTGCCGAATACGCGGATATCCGCGAACGGCACAAAAACCGCGGCTCCGCCAAGCCCCTGGTGCCGCTGGAACACGCACGCAACCAGCGCTTCAGCGGCGACTGGAGCCGCTACACTCCGCCGCAGCCAAAGCAGCCCGGCCTCACCGTCTTCGACCATTACGATCTCGCCGAGCTGCGTCCCTATATCGACTGGACGCCGTTCTTCCAGGCGTGGGAACTGGCCGGACGCTATCCGGCGATCCTGAAAGACGAGATCGTCGGCACGCAGGCCAGCGAATTGTTCGCCGATGCCCAGGCCATGCTCGACAGGATCATCGCCGAGCGCTGGCTTACGGCGCGTGCGGTGATTGGTTTTTGGCCCGCGCATAGCAGCGGCGACGACATCGCATTGCTCCCTCTCCCCACCGGGGAGAAGGCTGGAACGAAGCAGCAGCCCGGCCACATTCTCCACCACCTTCGCCAGCAGGCCGAAAAGCCCGCCGAACGCCCCGACTTCTGCCTCTCCGATTTCATCGCGCCGAAAGAAGCAAACAAACAGGACTGGCTGGGTGGCTTCGCGGTGACCGCAGGCATCGGCATCGACCAGCACGTGGCGCGCTTCGAAGCCGCACACGACGATTATTCCGCCATCCTGCTCAAGGCCCTGGCCGACCGGCTGGCCGAAGCGTTCGCCGAACGCATGCACGAGCGCGTGCGGCGCGAGTTCTGGGGTTACCAGCCGGAAGAAACCCTGGACAACCAGTCGCTGATCGACGAGAAATACCGCGGCATCCGCCCTGCCCCTGGCTATCCCGCCTGCCCCGACCACACCGAAAAAGCCACGCTATTCGAGTTGCTGGACGCCACCGCCAACACCGGCATCGAGCTGACCGACAGCTTCGCGATGTATCCCACCGCCGCCGTTTCCGGCTGGTATTTCTCGCACCCGGACAGCCAGTACTTCGTGGTCGGCCGCATCACGCGCGAACAAGTCGAAGACTACGCCAGGCGCAAAGGCTGGACCCGCGAACAAGCGGAACGCTGGCTCGCGCCCAACCTCGATTACGATCCGGAATAAGGCGCGCCCCGCTCGGCTCAAGAGACGGGGTCAGCGTCGCCTGAGCAGATTCGGCGAGCTTGCGAACAGCGCCGCTTACGCCACCCGGTCGCCGGTTACGTCGTTCTTGTGGTGTCGCAAGTGCACCACCAGGTTGTACACCGATACGAATACCGGGAAGAAATTCGAAAGGATGCCCACCGAATCGTTCTTGCCGAACACGAAATACGCCAGCAACAGGGCGCTGCCCGTTACCGACATCCACCAGAACGAAAGCGGCATTACCACCCGCTTGTACTTGCGCGTGTAGTACAACTGCACGAACCAGCGGCCGGTAAACATCAGGGTGCCGAGGTAACCGACGAGCTTCCACGGCGTGACATGGAAATGCTCCAGCGACTGCAGGATATGCGGGAAAACGGCTTGCATGGGGAGGGCTACTCGGCGAGGGGAACAGCGTATTTTAGCCACCCTGCACGGGGGCCATCCCGGTCAACGCCACAAGCCGCCGACGGTTGACCCCATCCGATCGAATCCGTATAGTTGCCCGTTCCCGGCGGGCGGTTAGCTCAGCGGTAGAGCACTGCCTTCACACGGCAGGTGTCACAAGTTCGATCCTTGTACCGCCCACCACTTATTCGAAGATCTGGGCCACCTGCAAAGGTGGCCTTTTATTGTGCACGCTCCGAAGAAGCCCATGCGCACAATCACGTGTGTCCTGGCAGATCCGGATAATGCGCGCGCACTGCCCGAAATGCGGGCGCTTCACCGCGACACCCTTGGCATAACCTTCACGCAATTGTTCGAGCAGCGCCACGGGCCATACGCTGCAACGCGCATGGCCCGTTTGCTCGCACAACCAACGCAAGCGCTACCAGCACTACGCGCACGTCAAACCGAGGCACTGCCCCATCGCCCGATCGGTGGCCTGGGGTATTACCCGCCGGCCTTGCGTCAGGCCGGCACGCCAGCAGTCATCCAGTGCTGGCGACCAATAGGACATAGCACCTTTAAGACGCAGTGTCGGCGCCGCCCTCGCTGCCGCCGAAGACAGGTTTATCGCTTGCGTACATGCTTCAGCCGCCGAAGCCATCGGCAAGGCAAAAGGTTTGGCCATCCCCGCCCTCAGACAGCGATCCATCCGGGTCCGGAAACCGCAATGCATGAGAGCAGACCTGCTCCGCGTCGTCACTGTGACATATCGCTCCCCGGAATCGTCCGGCATCGCCAATCTAAAAGTGATTTTTTACCCGGGACACAAGCTGCGACCACGATTCGTCACAATATTACGGCGTGATCATGCGACCAATAGCTGGAACATTCAGCGGCATCAGACACGATATGGCTTATCGACTTTTTAAAACGACGTGTCCGGCTTAATCACCTTGGTAATCGGCGGCATGCTTTCAAACGCATATGCCGCCGATTCTGAATCTACCTTCGTCCCTCATAGGTGCGTCTGATGTCACATCTAAGAGAGAGTATTCACTGGGCCTCCGAACAGGAGATCAAAACGGGGCCTTGTATAAACGCTGGGGTGCCTAAAGATCTCTGGGAAATATTTCCGTATTCAATCCCCGTTGCGGTAATCGGTGTATCGACGTATGGATAAGGAACAGTGTTGGCGGAGTCTGTACCTATGTATGTCAGGGCACAGTTAGGGGTCTGGGGGAAGCTGGAAGTAAAAGCAGCAGTGTAGACGCCGCCATTGTAGGTCACGCTGCTAATCCAGTCCTTGCCACTGGTTATTGTGCCGTCTGCGGCAATGGTTGCCGTCCAGGTTGAACCAGCCGCTTGGGCTGGCACGGTGAGGCCATCGTTGGGACAGGCGGTGGTCTGCCAGGTTACGACCCCGCCAAGGGTAATACAGGCATAGACGTCCGCAGATGCAGGACCAATGACGTTCTGTGCTTGGGCACGTGGGGAGACGGACATACTAAGCAGACTGACGCTCAGAGTGGTGAGGGTGGTTAAGGCGGTTAGACGATTCATGGAACCTCTCCTGATAGGTAAGCATCAAAAGTAAGTACTTTTTTTCACCGGGAAAGGACTGGCGTTTGGATAGAGCCCAATACATTTGGCCGTCTTCGGACTAACGCCTGGAAAATTTCCATGAAGTCAGCATGCACTGCGCGCCATCGATCCCATCAGTCGTTTCGTGATGCCTGCGAAAACCCACCCTGGAACCGTTTTTCCCATCCATTCCTTTCCGGAACCCATCGTGCCTCCGGGAAGCGGCTTGCACGACGGGACAGCGCGAGGCCGAATGGCGCAGCATCTTGAAAATCAAAGCGAATGAATTTTTTTTGCCGCCGCGTACTAACTGGTGACTCGGGCTTGCAGTTGTTTCCTTCGTCGTCGCATTGCGCAAGCAAGCAGCCGCTCTTATACGGGCTTCATGCAGAATGTTCGCCATGATGCTGCGTGTTGGATGCCATGTATCAGACTCCACGACACCACGAAGGCTATGGCAGGTCGATCGCGGCGCGGTAACTGGACC
This sequence comes from Dyella jejuensis, assembly GCF_044904675.1. Classification (NCBI taxonomy): domain Bacteria; kingdom Pseudomonadati; phylum Pseudomonadota; class Gammaproteobacteria; order Lysobacterales; family Rhodanobacteraceae; genus Dyella; species Dyella jejuensis. Next base: position 94,168 of record NZ_JADIKJ010000014.1, read on the forward strand.
ACCAACGTTCATGTTGCCGCAAATGCTCGGACAACAATGATCAAACATCGTCGTCACCCTTCATGGCAGACGCATACTTGCTTATCAACCTCGGCGGGTTATTGCGGTCGTCTTTAATCCAATCGTGAAGAATCTCCATTAGCCCCCGGCGCGCATTCATGATGGTTTCGATCATGCGAAGGCCCGTCGCACGCCCCACGCATCGCAGGAAGATCGCTTGGCGACATTGCGTGTCCCCGGCCTCTTGCCCCACGTCGGCCGGCGGCTCCGCCGGAGAAAGCTCCGCACCTTATTCGATGACCGGCCACGCATAGCGAGCGATGCTCAAGACGGTTGGCAGTGGGAATGCGGCATTGTGCTTGCGCGATTGCTTGACCGCGTTCATCGCGGTATCGGCTCGATTTAAAAGTCGTTGGGCACTGAAGCAACCTGTTTCGGCCACGATCGCACCGACGCTTGCGCCGTCATAATCGATCAGCACCGAATCGAACTTGAAACGTCCCCGCGTTGCACTTTCCAATCGCCGGGACAATGCAGCCGCGGCTTCATCCGCTCGTTCCCGTTGCTCTATCGCCAGCACCACGAATTCATCGCTGCCGATGCGCGCCGCCATATCGTTGTCACGCAGCATGCGGCGGAGTCGTTTTGCGACAGCCTGAAGGAGCTGGTCACCCACTTCATGTCCAAACCGATCATTGATCGATTTGAAGTTATCCATATCGACCAGGGCAACGATCAACGCCTGACGTTCTTGGCACGATGCGAGACGTCGCTGCATTTCTTCCAGCAAGGCACGCCGGTTGGGCAGTTGCGTGACGGCATCGGTCAAGGCCGCCGTCGCCACGGATGCATTGGCTTGCTGCAACTGCGCGAGCAATTGCTCGCGCTCCACTTGCTGGCTGATCAAATGGGCGAAAAGACCCATGAGATGGGTCACCGTTTCGGAGATGGGCCTGCGTGCGTCGCTCGCGGCGCAAAGCGTTCCAAAAAGCTCGCCGTTTCTTGCGCGGATCGGGGCGGCCAGATAAGTGACCAGCCCCAACGAACGGGCCACCTCACTGTCTCCCCAGCAGCCGGCGACGTCGTCCGTATAGAACCGGCCTTCTTCCAACGCGCGTTTGCTGAGGCTGCCCGCCCAGGGCGTCGACAGGCCCTCCGGAACCGTCAACCGATGGCTATTGCGGGCATATAGCACATATAAAAAGTTCGCTTCCTCGTCCAGCCTGGTCAGGTACGTCGACTCCATTCCCGTAGCGGTCTGAAGGAGTTCCAGCAGCGGCCGGGCCAGCGCCTCCAGCGTGTGGGCATGGGTCACGGAAGCGACTAGCGCGCCGAGAAGATGGGGTGGAAAAGTTGTGCGCGACACCGGGATCATAGGGACGGATATCGGCTGATTGCGCAAAGCCTTGAAGCGCGGCGCGTCCGGACGTTGTTGCCGGGTCCGGGATGGATGCGCCGGCCGTGCGCCGGGCGAGCTGGCCGCCCATGGCTCAGCGCTTTCCTCCGAGCCAATCGTTGGCCAATGTGACTTCCAGCGACACAATAGCGTGCTTAGTTGCGCATCATGCCCGCTCCGGGCGCATCGAAAACAGTTCCTCCCTGCATGCTTTCGAATCCAGCGCCGCCACTTTCCAACCGCTGGAGAGCCATTCTGTTCGTTCCACTCTGTCACCACCCCTCGACTCTCTGGAACCACAGGAAGTTAATTCGTCAAAATCTGGTGCTCAACTTACGAAAACATTTTGGCGTTAAGGTCTGTCCGATGCTTCCGCGCTTTTGAATAGCGCCGATGCATCACCTACACGCCTGCCGATCAGGATGACACGACCCACGCAGCCCATGTGGGCCATCTCCTTTTTTATGTAGTCCATGCAAAAGCGCGGGAACCCGCCGCTATCGTTGGCGATGGAGAGCGGCCCTGAACCATCGAGCCAGATGCCTGATGCCTGATGCCTTAAATGGAAGCGCCGGCGATCCGTCGTTCACTTCCCGCATCAAGGATTGATCATGGCTTCTCACCGTCGTTCGCTGACTTCCTTGCCGTCATTATCGCGTCGCGCCTTGAGCGCAGCGGTGTGGTCCGCATTACTCGGGGCGCCGGCCTTCGCTGGCGCGCAGGTCGTCGCCGATCCCAACGCCGGCGCGCACCGCCCCGGCATCGGCGCGGCCGGCAACGGCGTGCCGGTGGTGAACCTCGTGGCGCCCTCGGCGGCGGGCGTGTCGCATAACCCCTACCAGCAGTTCAACGTCGACAAACAGGGCCTGATCCTCAACAACGCCGCCGGCGTCTCGGCCACGCAGTTGGGCGGCTATATCGTCGGCAACCCCAACTACCGGGCCGGCCAGGCGGCAAAGGTGATCGTCAACGAAGTCACCTCGCTCCAGCCCACCTTCCTGCGCGGCTATACGGAAGTGGCCGGCCAGTCGGCCGATGTCATCATCGCCAATCCCAACGGGATTTCGGTCAACGGCGGCGGTTTCATCAACACGAACCGCGCCACGCTGACCACCGGTACGCCCAGCTTCGGCGCCGATGGATCGCTCAGCGGGCTGCGCACCGGTGGCGGCCACATCCGCATCGACGGCGAGGGCTTGAATGCCTCCCACATCGATCGCCTTGACCTGATCACGCGCAGCCTCAGCGTCAGCGGCAAGGTGTGGGCCCATCACCTCAACGTCATCACCGGCGCCAACCAGGTCGGCTATAGCGATCTGTCCACGCAGGCGATAGCGGGCACCGGCGAGGCGCCAACGGTAAGCATCGACGTGGCCGCGCTGGGCGGCATGTACGCCAACACCATCCACCTGATCGGCACCGAAGCGGGCCTGGGCGTGCGCAATGCCGGCGAACTGGCCACGCAAAGCGGTGACTTCACCATCGATGAAGCCGGCCAGCTGCAATTGACCGGCACCACCTCCTCGGCCGGCCACCTCGCCCTCAACGCAGCCTCGCTCAGCAACAGCGGTACGCTGCAATCGGCCGGCAGCATGACCGTGCAAAGCACGGGTGATATATCCAACACCGGCACCGTCTACAGCGGCGGCGACCTTGCGATGCAAAGCGCCGGCGCGGTGAGCCATGCCGGCGTGATCGCCGCCGCCAACGACGCCAGCGTGCGCGCGCAGCAACTGGCCTCCACCGGCACGCTGGGTGCCGGTGTCGCCCGCGACGGCACCCTGCAGGGCAACGCGGCGTTGAGCGTCGTCACGACCGGTGCGCTGTCGTCCACCGGCAGCCATCTCGCCAGCGGCGCGATCACCCTGCAAGGCAGCGCGCTGGACCTGTCCGGCGCGCAAACCCGCGCCGGCGGTGACGTCGCCCTCGTCAGCACCGCGGGCGATATCGATCACGCGAAGGCCACCCTCGCCACGGCCGGTGCGCTCACGGTGCGCAGCGCCGGCACCGTCGACAACAGCGGCGGCACGCTGCAAGCCGCCCAGCTCGATGCGCAAGCCGTGGGCGATTGGCGCAACGCCTACGGCAGCGTGATGCAAACTGGCAGCGGCCCGATGAGCGTGCGCATCGGCGGCCTGCTGGATAACACGCACGGCACCTGGATAGCGAATGCCGATACCGTCGCCATCAACGCCCATGCCATCGACAACACGGGGGGCGCGATCGAACAGGCCGGTGCGGGCATGCTCAGCCTCGATGCGGACACGCTCACCAACGATCAAGGGCAAATCCTCGGCCAGGGCGACCTCGCCCTCACCGCGCGAACAGCCCGCAACCAGGACGGCACGCTCAGCGTGGCGGGCAACGCGACGCTTGCCGGCAGTGATCTCGACAACACCGGCGGCACGGTGGTGGCCCAGCATCTGCAAGGGCAATTCACCGGATCGCTCATCAATCCAAACGGTGTGCTGCAAGCCCATCAGGCGCAACTGATCGCCAACACGCTCGATAACGGCAACGGCCAGATCAAGGCGCTGGACGGCAACCTCGATCTTGCTGTCACGCAAGCGCTCACCAACGGTATCGGCGGCTTCCTCGGCAGCAACGCCGCTGTCCATCTCCATGCCGGCACGCTCAGCAACGCCGGACAGGTCTATGCCGGCAGCGACCTGACCCTCACCACGCAAGGCGATGCGAGCAACACGGGGGCCATGCACGCGCAGGGAAGCCTCAACGCCCACCTCGGCGGCGCGCTGGCCAATGACAACGGCGCGCTCGAAGCCGGCACCGGCCAGGGCAACGCCACGCTGACGCTCAACGCCGCATCGCTCAGCAACCAGGGCGGCCGTATCGCCAATACCGATAACGGCACGACCACCGTCTCCAGCCGCACGCTCGACAACACCGGCGGCACACTCGGCGGCCAGGGCGACGTCACGCTCGATGCCTCGCAGATCACCAATAACCGCGGCACCCTGGTGTCCGGCGGTGCCTTCGCGTTGCAAAGCGACGCGCTCAGCAATAACGGCGGCACGCTCTACAGCGCCGGCCACCTGATCTGGACCACCGCCACCGCCACGCTGGACAACACCCACGGCTCGATCGGCGCGGGCGGCGATCTCACCCTCACCCTGGACACCGTGCACAACGACGGCGGCGATCTCGCGTCCAACCATGACGTCGCCGCGCAGTTGGGTCACTTCGATGGCGTGGGCCGTTTGCGCGCCGGCAACGACCTCTCGCTCGCCCTGGCGGGCGACTACATTAACCCGGCCGGCAACACCCTGTTCGCCAANGCGGCGGCAGCTTCGCGCTGCAAAGCGACGCGCTCAGCAATAACAGCGGCACGCTCTACAGCGCCGGCCACCTGACCTGGACCACCGCCACCGCCACGCTGGACAACACCCACGGCTCGATCGGCGCGGGCGGCGATCTCACCCTCACCCTGGACACCGTGCACAACGACGGCGGCGATCTCGCGTCCAACCATGACGTCACGGCGCAGTTGGGTCACTTCGATGGCGTGGGACGGTTACGCGCCGGCAACGACCTCTCGATCGCCCTGGCAGGCGACTACACTAACCCGGCCGGCAACACCCTGTTCGCCAATGGCGACTTCACTGTCACCCTCGGCGGCGCCTTCACCAATGCCGCGGGCGCCACCCTGCAAAGCGCGGGTGCGCTGACCCTCACCGCCCACCGCCTCGACAACCAGGCGGGCGCCGCGATCAACAGCGCCACCACCACCCTCACCGCCGCCACCCAAAGCAACGAAGGCCGCATCGAGGGCGACACCGTCACGCTCAACGCCGGCGACCTCACCAACACCGGCACCGTGATCGGCAACGCCATCACGGTACATGCGAGGACCCTCACCAACGGCGCCGACCTCGGCACGGCCACCGACAACCCCCCCTATCAAAGCGGCTTGATCGCCGCCGTCACCCAGCTCAACCTCTACGTCAGCGGCGACCTGCTCAACCGCGACGCCCTGCTCTACAGCCTGGGCGACCTCACCCTCGCCGCCGATGCCGCGGGTACGCGCAGCGATTCGGTCACCAACCGCTCCGGCGACATCGAAGCCGGCGGCGATATCGTCATCGCCACGAACCAGTTCACCAACCAGCGGCGGGTGCTGAATACGGAAACCCACGTCCTCACCGCCGAGGAACAAGCCCACAACACCCAGACCACCACCGTCGCCATCACCGGCGCCACCGACACCGACCTCTATAACGACTGCGTCAGCCTCTATGTTCCCCATCAACGCGCCTGCCGCAACAACGGCGACCTCAACAACAACGACCCGCTGCAAGCAGATGGCTACCGCACCACCACCGACGTCATCACCGCCATCACCCGCCTGACCGCCGCCAGCGCCGAAAGCCGCCTGCTGGCCGGTGGCAGCATCACGCTCCACGGTTCGGTGCTCAACGACACCTCGACGATCGCCGCCGGCAACGACCTGGTCATCAACGGCCAGGATGGCAACGCGGGCGGGGGCAGCGTCGGCACCGACACCGTGCAAAACATCGCCTTCACCCCCACCGCCACCGTGCAGACCACGGTGACCAAAGCGGTGTCGATGAAACACAAATCCGGCGATTTTGGCGGCAGCTGGCACGGCGATCCGGACCGTGTGTTCGAGCAGGCGGTCACCGACGCCACCCTTGCCGCCGGCAGCGTGCCCTTCCTCACCCTGGATCCCGGCGCCCGCCTCAGCGCCCGCATGAGTGCCGGCCACGCCCTCGACATCAGCGCCCAAGCCATCCGCAACACCGTGGTCGGTGCGGATGGCCAGCCTGTCGTGGGCGTGGGCTTAGGTCCCAACGCGGCCGGCGCGCC